>CANHRW010000059.1 GCA_947462865.1 Bacteroidota bacterium
CTTTCGGAGATACTATGTGAATGTACCAATGATGGATCTTCATTTACATAAGGGATTCTATCTAGAGAAGGATAGAAGTATCTTCTAGGGAAAATATTGGCAATATTTAATTCAGTTAATGTTTTATGAAACTGATCTTCATCGTTAAACACTATTGGATAGTATGAACAGTTGTAATCTGTTTGGTCATAAATTTTAGGCCTGTATGCATTGAGTTGAGGAAACAACAAACTGTCGTACAAATGGCTCATTTTTTTCCGTTGTTCCAAAATAGAATCAATGTATTCTAAATTTACCAAGCCCATAGCCGCATGAAATTCAGAATTTTTTCCATTGATCCCTACCATTGCAAATTTCTCTGGACCATCATGTCCAAAATTCCTGTGAAAAGCCATTCTGGCAATAGTTTCAGGATCATTTGAAAAAACTGCTCCACCTTCAATGGTATGGAACAATTTGGTTGCATGGAAAGAAGTTGTTGTAATGTCGCCATATTCAAACAATGAGTTGCCTTGCACTTTGGTTCCAAATGCGTGGGCTCCATCATAAATGACTTTCAAATTGTACTTTTTTGCAATTTGAGCAATTGCGTCAACATCACATGGATTGCCATAGACATGGGTTGCCAATATAGCAGAGGTTTTATCAGTGATTGCCGCTTCAATTAAACGCGGGTTGATGTTCAAACTTTCAGGATCTATATCAACAAAAACAGGGGTACATCCTTCCCATACAATGCTACTGGTGGTTGCCACATATGAAAAAGGTGTGGTAATTATTTCTCCCTTTAGGTCTAAAGCTTTAATTGCAATTTGAATGGCAATGGTACCATTGTTGGTATACAAGAGATGCTTTAAATTTAAATATTTCTTTAAAGACAATTCAAGATCGTTTACCAATGGTCCATTATTGGTTAACCATGCCCTTTGCCAAATACCATTTACTTTTTCTTGGTATTTTTCTATCGGAGGTAAAAAAGGTTTTGTTACTGGAATCATGATAAATTCATATTGGTTAAGCCCAATCGGCGCATTGAGTCGTTGTACTTATCCCATTCACCAATATCAAACCACGAACCTTCACTCACAGGGTATACGCCTACCCTTTTGTTTTCGTTTTTGAGTTTGAGCATGAGTTCGGTGATATGAAAAAATTCGTTGTGTGGGATATCATTTAAAACATGTGGCTCTAAAATATACATACCTGCATTGACCAAGAAATGAAAACTTGGTTTTTCACGCATATCTGTTAAAATACCATCTTTGGTAGTTTCTAGCGTTC
Source organism: Bacteroidota bacterium (assembly GCA_947462865.1). Taxonomy (GTDB): domain Bacteria; phylum Bacteroidota; class Bacteroidia; order UKL13-3; family UKL13-3; genus CAISCU01. Next base: position 1,282 of record CANHRW010000059.1, read on the forward strand.
CATAGGGTATTTCATAATTCTTAACCACAGCAACAGCTGTTAAATCATTCTTATTTTGCCTATGAAAATCAAGCATCGCTTGGTAATTGTCTTTGATCAAGATATCGCAATTGGAAACAAAAAATGTTTCATTGAGTTCGCCCAAAAGCAAATGTAAACTACCTGCAGTTCCTAAAGGTTTGTCTTCTACAAAGTATGCTATATCGTATGAATGGTCGTCAAAATATTGTTTGATCATTTCTTTTTTGTAATTCACCGAAGCGTAAAATTTTCGGCTACCTAATTTGTGAAATGATTCTATAATCCATTCCATGATTGGTTTATCGCCAAGTGGAATTAACGGTTTAGGAATGATATTGGTAATGGGTTTGAGTCTGCTTCCCTGACCTCCTGCCATGATCACCATCGGACATGTGAAATTCTTATTCTCTTCTGGCTGTGGCAATTCATTGAAAACATCTTCCCAAAAAATGATTTCGTGAATTTGGTTGTTATCAGATAAAACCGGCATAAACTCCATTCGGTGAAGCTGAATCAATTGATGGATCTCTTCTTTTGACTGTGTTACCTGCGCCACCAAAATATCTTTTCTTAAAATATCAGCAACAGGAGTTGTTAAATCTTTTCCTGCAATAATGGCTCTTTGAATATCTCCAATGCTCAACAGAGAAACAAACTGGTTATTGGCTAAAACAAGCAACAATTTTTTCTCAATGGTATCCATTTGCTTCAAGGCATCAATGAGTATTGCCGAGGGATGAATGGAAATTTGGGTGATTCTTTTTGATTGCAGCATGTTGTTTATTCTTGAATGAGGCTATCTTTTACCAAAACACTACTAGGAAGATTTACCAAAGTATCCGCTACTTTTTCTGAAACAGTCAATGGACCACAAATGGCATTTTTAAACATGTCTAACTTATGCATGAGTTGCCAAGCAGGACGGGTCATTACATGGTTGTCATTGGAGTATGTTAAAAAAGCATCTCTTTCAATTTTGTCTGCAAACAAAACCGCATTCAACCAATAATTTGATTTGGCATATATGGGTTCTTCTACAAATGTTGCAGGCAATTCTTTGAACAAAACTGCATACTGAATGGCCAATTTCCTTTTACTTTCTAAAAAGGCATCTAACAATTCTATTTGCGCGCATGCCAATGCCGCATTCAAATTTGGCATTCTATAATTGTAACCAATATGGTCATGTTCAAAGTTCCAACGGTGTGGAATTTTTGCTTGAGTAGTTAAGTGCTTTGCTAGTTTAGCCTGTTTTTCGTTGTTGGTAACAATGACTCCACCCCCACCACAAGTAATGGTTTTGTTGCCATTGAAACTAAATGCGCCAAAATCGCCAAAGGTTCCGGTATGTTTTCCTTTAAAAAAAGACCCCATAGACTCTGCGCTGTCTTCAATCAACGGCAAATAATACTGCTTACATATTTCAAGCATCTTATCTATTTGTACCGGATGCCCAAAGGTATGCATAGGAACTACTGCGGCTATTCTTTTGCCTGTTTTAATATGGTAGCAATTTTGGTTTTTAACCTCACATGCTGTTGCCAAAAAATCAGACAAAGCATCGGTACACAAACCTAAATTTTGTTTGTCAATATCTACAAAAACAGGTTCAGCGCCTATATAACTGATGGCATTACAAGTGGCAATAAATGAAAGCGCTTGAGTAATCACTAATTCATTTGATTTGACTCCAGCCAACAACAAACTCATGTGCAATGCAGCTGTTCCATTTACAGTGGCTACCGCATAATTTGCACCTGTATAATCTTTGACCATGTCTTCAAACTGGTCTACATATTTACCTACAGAGGAAACAAAAGTTGAGTCAATGGCATCTAACACGTATTTACGGTCATTCCCAATAAATCTAGGTTCATGTAGCGGAATAAAAGCCGTTGGCTCATTGTAGTAAGACCGAATAAAAGATACAATCTCGTTAAACATTGTAGATGAGTGGTTTATACTGTGCTAAATTTTTAGTATCTCTGAACCATTCAATGGTCTCGGCCAATCCTGCTTGTATGGTATAATCAGCTTTCCAGTCGGTATATTGTTTCAGTTTTTCGTTTGAACCAAATAACCTAAACACTTCACTCTTTGCAGGGCGGAGTCTTTGTTCATCTTCCAAGATACTTGCCTTTGGATTAATTTGCTGAATCAATTCGTTGGCTAAATCTCTGATTGAAATTTCTGATTGAGTAGCAATGTTTACTTCATGACCAATGAGTTCAGGTTGTTTGGCGATAGCTATAAAACCTTTCACGGTATCTTTCACAAATAACAAATCACGTGTTGGTGTTAAATCTCCCAATTTAATTTCTGTAATACCCGACAATAACTGAGTAATAATAGTTGGAATAACCGCTCTGGCCGACTGCCTAGGACCATAAGTATTAAAGGGCCTAACAATGGTAATAGGAGAATTGAAACTTCTATAAAATGAATCAGCTATGCAATCAGCACCAATTTTAGAGGCTGAATATGGTGACTGTGGTTGCTTTGGATGTAGCTCTGTAATTGGTACAAATTGAGCAGTACCATATACTTCAGAAGTAGAAGTAACCAACACCCTTGAAACGTTTAAATCTTTGGCTGCCTGAACTATGTTTAAGGTTCCTTTGATATTGGTATCAATATAAGAATCTGGAGAGTGGTAACTGTAAGGAATGGCTATCAATGCCGCTAAATGAAATACAATATCAATGTCTTTCATGGCTGTTCTTACACCATTTGGGTCTCTGATATCTCCAGAAAATATTTCAATTTTATCGAGTTGCTCTTTGGGTAAAGTATCTAACCAACCCCATGTATTGAAAGAATTGTAATATACAAAAGCTCGTAAATGGCAACCTTCATTTAACAATGCTTCAGCCAAATGACTGCCTATAAATCCATCTGCACCAGTTAACAATACTTTTTTCCCTTTGATGTTCATTTTAATATAATTCTATGTCTGTCAATTTAATTAAATTTTCATTAAAATAAAAGCATTATTTCAATGATTTATTACAATTTCTCCTTATTTACAAGTTCAAAATGGGTATTGATTTGTACTTATTGAATATCAGTTGGATTGCCGTGTAAATATAAATAAATGAGCATTTAATTGCAATTTAAAGCATACATAAAGTATCAATCATGAATAATTTTTTGTGCGGCATTTCACATTCTCCTCCAAATCCGCTTATTTTAGCATCATGTCAGGCTCCTATAAATTTGTCCTCCATTTTTTATTGTGCTTCGTTGGTTTAAATGTAGCCTATCAATTTTTGCTCATCAATCAAGGTAATTCACTTGATTTTTTTACCCAATTTATTGCAAACACAACAGCCAATATTTATGGCTTACCAACTCAAATAAATCCATTCAAACCTGGTGTTCAAATTATGAATCAGGCTGAACCGGTTGTCAATATTATGGAAGGATGCAATGGGCTCGCCGTATGGTTTACTTTGCTTTCTTTTGTAGTTGCATTTGGCGGAAAAACAAAACAATTGGTTTGGTATATTCCATTCAGTTTTATCCTACTACAATTAGGAAATTTATTGCGTTTATTGGCCTTAATAGCCATAAAATTAAACAATCCCGCCTATTTTGCTTTTTTTCACACATATGCGTTTCCCGCTATATTATATGCCTTTGCATTTGGCTTGATGTTAATTTGGATTAAATTACAAGCTCATAAAACAAATGAAAAAGTCGGCTAATTTTTATGGAATAATTGCCTTAATTGGCCTGAATTTTTTATTGCAGAATATCAATCCGCTTACTTTAACTTTTTGCAACTTCTATGAATTTGACTCCTCGTGTTCAAGTCCATTGGCTGTAATTTTAAATAAAATCATGCGATTTGGCATTCATGCTTGGATAATTTGGCGCTGCCTTAAACCTGAATTTGAAACACTTTCAAAGTTGCCTACAATATTGAAAGTTTCATTTATTGGCATATTGGCATTGTTAAATATCACCTACTTTTTATCTTATTTTAAATTAGTATCACTCCTGCAGATTCCCTTTCATAAAATTTTAAATGGTTTACTATTTAGCCCAATGATTGGTATAGGTTTATTGGCCAAAATTTTTATTGACCAACAACAAACTACAAAACCATGATTGCGCTCATACCTTTTTATTTTTTTATTGGAATGCTCAGTTTAATTTGGGCTCAACCTATCCTATTTATCAGTAGACCAAGTAAAGCCATTAACCCCCTTTTAGCAATGCTAGTTGGGCTAAGCTTTATGAGCATCTTAGCCATGTTAATGCTATTTGTAGGCCCCATCAATTTAATTAGTCAGGTATTGTTTTGGCTCAGTAGTGCCGGTATAGCTTGGCTCAGTCGATCAAACTTAAAACATCAATTACACCTATTAATAAAGGTATTTAGCGCTTGGAGCAAGCCCCAGTTATCAAGTTTCATTTTATTGGCAATCTCCATTTTATACCAATCGGCACAAGCAAGTAAAATTCACGACAATGGTGCCTATTACCAACAAACCATTCAATGGATGGAACAATTTGGATTGGTAAAAGGCTTGGCTAATTTGTATCCAGCATTGGGCTTGTATTCAAACTGGCATGCCTTAACCGCCTTGTTAGATTTGAATCAAATAGGTTTGGGTTCTTATCACCAAATAAACGGGTATTTAATGCTGCTGTTTCTCGCTTGGGCATTGAACGAATATTTTATTCAAAAGCAATTCATTTATTTAACCTGGATTGCCATTTGTTTGTGCTTGGGATTTTTTTACCTCACAGCCCCATCTGCAGACCTAGCTGTTTTATTGTTATCAGGCATATTGGTTTACTATTTTATTAAAGGAATTGAACCCGAACAAAGTGTCTTTTTTGCGGTATTGGCCTTGGCCATTTTCTTGATCAAACCTCCTGCAATGGTTAGCATTGCCCTATGCGTGTATTTGGTTTACTTAAATAGAAAAAAATACAGAAACACTATACTCTTGGCCTTGTTTAGCATTGCAATGATTGGTTCATTTTTTTATAAGAATACCGTCTTAAGCGGATACTTATTTTATCCAAACAACCAACCCGATTGGTTTAGAGTAGAATGGAAAGTGCCTAAAAATTGGAGTGAGGTCTATACCAAAGGCATTGTGAGTTGGGGAGTATCAGACAAACAGCAAGTCTCAACCTGGAACACAATTAGCAAACAAGAAAAAACTAATAGATTGGTGCTTTGGTTGAACCGACCTGGGTACAAAGGTTTCATGAATCAACTTTTATTTGCCAATTGGCTTCTAGCAATTATAGGCTTGGTGGTTTTTGCAAGAAGCATCTGGAAACATCATAAAGCATTGTTATTTTTACTTCTATTTTTAATTACTGCTCACTATTGGGAATGGCTCAAGTTAAGTCAATACCGCTTAATGCTGCCTACAGGAATGGGCTTATTGTTACTTTGGCTGTCCGTTTATTCTACATTTGGCAAACCATTATTGCAAAACAAATGGGTTCACCAATTTGTAATGATGGCAACAATTGCAATGATTTGGGCCTTAAGCTTTTTTTCATTTCAACTGTTTCAAGAAGGTTCTAGAAACAAGCAAATAACCGCATCTACCGGATTTAACAGCAACTATTTGTTGGAACCCTTTCACCAATATGAATACGGACCTATGTCATTTATTCGTATTAACGGAAAGGCATTTTACCATTACCAACAAACCAAATTGAGTTGGAATTGCGCATTACCTTGTGTGAGTAAAAGCCACCACGACTTTTTGCTCGAGAACTTAGGATATGAGGTTCAAATGTTAGGAGACAATCCAGCTACTGGGTTTAAACTCGTTCAACAAACCAAACCCTAGACCAACATTGATTTTGCCAGGCTTCTGACTTCTAAGTCTGATTGAATATAATCATCAATACTAGGTTGCTTCACAAAAGTTGCTTTGTTTAAACAGGCCTCGTTTAACTCAGCTATACCCAAAAAGCTCAATTTATTCTCTAAAAACGCCTGAACTGCAATTTCATTTGCAGCATTCAAAATACAGGCCGCATTCCCTCCCTTTTCCATGACATGGTATGCCAAGTCTAAATTCTTGAAAGTAGTTTTATCTGGCGCTTCAAAAGTCAACTGTTTTAAATCGGCAAATGAAGTTCTTGGCCAGTTGTTTTGTTTGCGCTCAGGGTAATAAAATGCATATTGAATGGGTAATTTCATATCTGGCAAACCCATTTGCGCTTTGATACTGCCATCTGTAAATTCAACCATTGAATGGATGATGCTTTGTGGATGTACCACCACATCAATTTGCGACTGATCCAACCCAAACAACCATTTGGCCTCAATTACCTCAAAACCTTTGTTCATGAGCGTTGCCGAATCAATGGTAATTTTTGCCCCCATTGTCCAATTGGGGTGCTTCAAGGCTTGTTCTTTGGTAATTTGGGTCAACTCATGGTATTTTTTACCCCTAAATGGCCCTCCAGAAGCTGTTAAAATAATGCGTTCAATGCTGTCCATTTTTTCACCAGTCATACATTGGAAAATGGCGGAATGTTCGCTGTCAACAGGCAACATTTCTACCTGGTACTCATTACACAATTGGGTAATTAGTTCACCTGCAACCACCAATGTTTCTTTGTTAGCAAGTGCAATGCGTTTTTTGTTTTTAATGGCTGCAATTGTAGGCAGCAAACCACTGTAACCAACCATTGCAGTCAGCACCATATCAGCAGAAGTAATTCCCATTAAATCGGCAATGGCTTTTTCACCTGCAAAAACTTTTACATCTTCATGAATGAGTGCTTCCTTTACCATTTTGTATTTTGATTCATCGGCAATGACCACATGATTAGGTTTGAATTCCAAGGCCTGTTGAATGAGCATTTCAGCACTTATATTTGCTGTCAATACTTCTACCTGAAGCTCGTTTGCATTTTCTCTGACAATATCTAGTGCTTGGGTTCCTATTGAACCTGTACTTCCTAAGATGGCAATTTTTTTCTTGTTCTCTTCCATTTGTTTTTCTTAATTAACAAGACCCATTGTCTCCAATTGATCTGCTATTTCTCTATTGTTACTTAACCTTGGCACTTTATTTTGACCACCCAATTTGCCATTCATTTTCATGAGATGGATAAATGCTCCTTTTTTAAGCACATTCAATTTGAGTCTTTGCAAAACTGCACCCTCTATGAGGTCTTTGTAATAGGTGTTTTTATCACACAACATTGTATCCACTTCTTCAGCAAATGATGCTGGAACAATTGTATTTTCTGCAAACTCAACATACCATTCATGGTAAGGCAAACCAGCCTCTGGATTCACCTGAGGAGCAACAGTAAATTCAACCATTTCAAGGTTATACTTATGCGCCACTTGTAATATGGCAAATTCTACTTCTTCGCCTATCACATGCTCTCCAAATGCCGATATAAAGTGTTTGAGCCTACCAGTTACTTTTATTTTATACGGATTGAGCGAAACGAATTTAATGGTGTCGCCAATATTGTATCCAAACAAACCCGCATTGGTGTTCAAAATCAATACGTAATTTTTATTCAATTCTACACCCGCCAATGAAACCCGAGTTGGCTGTTCATTGTAAAATTCATCAACTGGTATAAACTCGTAAAAAATGCCATTGTTTACCAATAACAATAAACCACTATCATTTTGGTTATTTTGAAAAGCAATAAACCCTTCTGAGGCAGGATAGGTTTCTATGCTGTCAATTTTTTTTCCAATTGCTTTTTCAATTTTCAAACGGTAAGGTTCAAAATTTACGCCACCGTATACAAATACTGAAAATGAAGGAAAAATCTCAGAAATTGATTTACCCGTTTTAGCCATGAGTAAATCAAAATACATTTGAACCCATGGTGGTATGCCACTAATCAAACTCATGGGTTGATGAATAGTTTCAGTGGCGATTGCTGCCACTTTCTGCTCCCAATCTTCCAAACAATTGGTTGCATAAGATGGCAATTGATTTGACTTGAGATAAGCTGGTATATGGTGATTAACAATTCCACTCAACCGACCTGTATGTACCCCATTTTTTTGTTCCAATATTGGACTTCCAGATAAGAAAATTAATTTACCATTCAAGAAACGGGCATTGCCTGTTTCTGCAATGTAACAGAGCAAAGCATTTCTGGCAGAATGAATATGGTACTTGATAGATTGTTTTGAAATAGGAATGTATTTGACACCAGATGTGGTACCAGATGTTTTGGCCCAATACAAGGGCTTGCCTGGCCAAATCACATTTAACTTTCCACCTACTGCTTCATCTATATAGATCTTTAATCCTTCGTAATCTCTTATAGGAATATGTGCTTTAAACGTTTTATAATCTTGAACCAAATTCATTTTATGGTCCTTACCAAACTGAGTCAACTTTGCTTTGCTCAACAAATCTAGCATCAATTGACGTTGAATTTGCAATGCGTTTTGCTGTTCTCTGTTTAGTTGATGCAGCACCCATTTTGCAAGTAATTTGGCTAAAAATGATTTCATGTTACCTTTAAAAAGGGTTCAGTTGTCGGGTGCTTGGATAGCTCACATCAAATGAAAAATCTAACTTCATTGTTTCATTGGGTTTTAAATTGAGCTGCC
>CANHRW010000060.1 GCA_947462865.1 Bacteroidota bacterium
CAATCACGGCAGAGGCAGCTGTTGTGTATAAAAAAGGTTCGTATTTGGGGTTTGCCAAAAAAGACAAGGCTCCAGTTCCGCCTTCTTCTATTTTAGCAAGCGTGTTTAATTTGATTTGTTCGTCTCCTTCTACAAATCCGCCTAGTATATTGGCTACTTCTTTGGCTGATAATTCCATGAATAATGACTTTAATTATTTGTTATAATTGATTTGGGGTAACACATAAAATACTTGGTAACAGATTTACTGAGCGCTTCAATATTGTATTGGTCTGAGGCTTTAGAAATTTCAGTAGTAGTGCCATTTTTAAACAAAATTTTAATGTTGAATTTGTCTAAGCTATAGGCACTGTTTCTGACAGAGTCTGTGTAAATAAAATAATCGGTTAACTCAATGTCTATTCCCATTTGCTCACAAAGCAATTGTTTTTTTTGTGCAACAATAGCAGCATCAAAAGGTTCGTTTGAGAATACCATTTTTGGAAGTTTCCTGTTGATTAAATTTTGGCACAAGGTGCTCAATACAATGTCTTCATGATTCATCCAGACCTTAATTGCAGACATAATGTCTTCGTCGTCTAGCAAAGTGTAAAAATGAAGATTTGTTTGGTTCTCAAAAAACTGATCTGATTTGGGTTGATGGTTCAAAAACCAATTTAAAGCTGGGCTAGCAAACAATGTTTCACCTTGTTTATTTAAATAATAAGCTCGATCAATGGCTTTAACTAGCATGTTTTCTGCAGCTACAACAGTTTTGTGTAAATATACCTGCCAATACATGAGCCTGCGCGCTATTAAGAATTTTTCAATGCTGTAAATTCCTTTTTCATCAACTACCAGTTCTTGGTCTTTTACATTGAGCATATTGATAATTCTATCTTGTCCTACTACACCTTCTTGAACCCCACTGTAAAAACTGTCTCGCCTTAAATAATCCAATCGGTCCATATCTAATTGGCTGCTCACCAATTGGTGCAAAAACAATTTAGGGTATTTATTAGTAAAAATGGCAATGCAGAGGTCTAATTTACCATTGAATTCTTGATTGAGCAGGTGCATTAAATGAAGCGAAATGTGTTCATGGTGCATACCTTTTACCAACACTTTTTCGAGGGTATGAGAAAATGGACCATGCCCAATATCATGCAGCAAAAGTGCAGCACATACGGCTTCTTTTTCTTCTGAACTAATTTCAATTCCCTTTGCTTCTAAATTCTCAATAGCTTGCTTGCCTAAGCTCATGGCGCCAATGACATGTTGAAACCTGGTATGTTGTGCTCCTGGGTATACAAAATGAGAAAGCCCCAACTGTTTGATTCTTCTTAATCTTTGGAACCAAGGATGTTCTAAAATACCAATTAATAAAGTGCCTTCTATAGTCACAAAGCCGTAGAGAGGGTCATTGATGGTTTTTCTCAAAATCTTGTTTTGTTGTTGAGCATCAAAAATAAGGAATCACAAGAATATCGCCTATCATTACAATTTTTAATAAGTAGTTCCGTTAAACAATTGCTTATTTTTGAACTATGGTAAAAATTCTTTGGGTTGACGATGAAATTGAATTGTTGAAGCCTCATATTCTTTTTTTAAAATCAAAAGGTTATGAAGTAGATAAGTGTAGCAATGGTACTGATGCACTTGAGTTGATAAAAGAGACAAGGTATGAAGCTGTTTTATTAGACGAAAATATGCCTGGTATTAGTGGATTGGAAGCCCTTACTCAAATGAAACTCATTGCTCCTGACATGCCTGTAATTATGATTACTAAAAGTGAGGAGGAGCACATTATGGAAGACGCAATAGGAAGTCAAATAGCCGATTACTTAATAAAGCCAGTGAACAGTAGTCAAATTTTATTGTCGTTAAAGAAAAATCTAGACGCAAAACAACTAATGACCGAAAAAACTGTTCAAAACTATCAACAGGAATTCAGACAATTGAGTATAGAATTAATGGATGTCAATGATTACAAAGGCTGGGAATCTGTTTATAGGAAATTGGTTTATTGGGAACTAGAATTGGCCAAATCAGGAGATACGGGTATGGATGAAATGCTTTCTATGCAAAAACGCGATGCCAACAATGCCTGGTCAAAATTTGTAGCCAAACATTTTATAGATTTCATCAAAAAGCCAACTGCACAAACACCTTTGATGAGTCACAAAGTGCTAGCCCATCATTTACCACATTTGTTAAAATCTGATTGTCCAGTATTTTTAGTGGTGATAGACAATTTTAGATACGATCAGTGGAAATTGATACAAAATGCACTGAGCGAGTTTTTTAATGTGGTTCAAGATGAAATGTACATGACCATTTTGCCAACGACTACACATTATGCAAGAAATAGTTTGTTTGCTGGAATGATGCCCGCTGAAATTGAAAAGAAACATCCTAATTTATGGGTAAATGAGGAAGACGAGGAAGGTAAAAATTTGCACGAAGAAGCCCTCTTGGCCAATCAACTCAATCAATTGGGTTATACAGGTAAATTTAGTTTCAAGAAAGTCACTCACTTGGGAGCAGGTAAAGAACTCATTGACCAAATTCCCAATATGTTTAATAATCCCTTCAATGTAATTGTATATAATTTTGTAGATATGCTCAGCCATGTCAGAACAGAAATGAATGTAATGAAGGAGTTAGCTGAAGATGAAGCAGCATATAGAAGCATTACTGCCAGTTGGTTTGAACATTCACCCTTATTTGAAGCCCTCAAAAAGATTGCAGCTAAAAAAGCAAAGTTGATTATTACAACCGATCATGGTTCTATTAGAGTTCAAAACCCTGTAAAAGTAATTGGGGACAAAAGCACCTCTACCAATTTAAGGTACAAACAAGGTAAAAGCTTAACTTACAATGAAAAAGAATTGTTTGCCATAAGAAAACCTGAGGACGCCCAATTGCCCAAACAATTCATGAGTAGTACCTATGTCTTTGCTCAAGGTGAAGATTTTATGGTTTATCCCAATAATTACAATTACCATGTAAACATGTATGCAAATTCATTTCAACATGGTGGTATCAGTTTGGAAGAAATGCTGGTTCCTTTTATTACACTTGAAACAAAATGAATGGCATAGAGTTACTAGTTAATATTGAATTGTTTCCAGAAAATAAGGGTGGAAAGTATGCACCTGTTTTCCCAGGAACTGGTTGTAGTTTGTTCCTAAGCGATGGCAGTATTTGGCATTGTTTACAAGAATTTACAGACAGAGAATTCGCATTTTCAGGTGAAAGTTACAAAGCCAAAATCACATTTTTTGACCAAATTCCACCACTTGAGTTGTTTTACAAAGGCAAAGATTTTAAATTATTAGAAGGACAACTAGAAATTGGCTCTGGAATGATTTTAGAAACCAAACAAAGTTCAAATGAACTGAACACTCATTAATTTGACAAAGCCTGTAAAGCTTCTTTAGCCAGGGTGTATTGGGCATCTGATTCCAAAGCTTTTTTATAATTTTCAATGGCCTCCTGAGGATTGCCTTGCATTTCAAGAACCAGCCCTTTCATGTAAAAAGCTGCAGCATATTGGTTATTCATTCCAATAGCTATGTCCCAATTTCTCAAGGCATCTTTATAATTTTTAATTTCAAAATTCAGGTATCCAACATTGAAATAGGCCTTGTAAAAACTTGGGTCAATATCAATGACCCTTCTGTAGTCTAGTAGTGCTTTTTGATAGAGACGGATTTTTTGGTAAAAAATGGCTCTTCCAAAGAAAGCATCGGTGTTCTTAGGACTTATTTTAATCACTGAATTGTAATACTCAATGGCTATTTTATTGTTCTGTGCCGCATATAAATTGGCAATGTACAGCATAGATTCTAAGTCTTTTGAATCATGTTCTACTGCTGTTTGAAAATGATAAATAGCCCTTGATGTATCGCCCATTTCTCTGTAATTCAATCCTAAATTATGGTATAGGGTAGCATTTTCTGGTTCTAATACAATCAATTCCTGTAACAAACCAATTGATTTTTTATGCTCTTTTACCAAATAATACAAATCAGCTAATTTTAATTTCACATCATTGAAATCGGGTTTAATTGAAAGCGTTTTTGTATAGAATTTTTCAGCATTTTTGGTTTCGTTTTTAGCATAATAAACCCTGCCTAGTAAAAAAGTATAAATTGGGTTCAAAGAATCTATTTGCACGGCATTAGTTAAGTCTGATTCTGCTCGGGTTAGGTAGCCTTGATTGAAATAGATTTGAGCCCTGTTGTAATACAATTCTGCATTATCCGGATCAGATTCCAATTCTTTGCTGATATTTTTAACAGCTTCAATTTGAGCTACTGAATCTTTTGGGATATTATTTTTTGAGGAATAGCCTTGGTTACAAGCTGTAAACAATAGCAAATAAATGGCATTGATATAAATCAGTTTTTTGAATGACAAGGGTTTTATATTTTGCATCTTGAATAATTGATAGATTGAATCATTTGTTCAATTCTTTTTTTTAATACTAACGCAAAATAATACAAGTCTATGCCTTTTTACCACAAATTGGGACAAATTCCTTCAAAAAGACATGTTCAGTTCAGAAAACCTGATGGCAGTTTGTATGCTGAGGAGCTGGTTTCTACTGAAGGTTTCAGTAGTGTTTATTCATTGGTTTATCACTGTCATCCCCCTACATTGGTTAAAGCCATAGGTGAACCAATAGATGTAACCCCAAAAGCAGCCATCTCAAAAAACCTTCAAAACAGAAGCTTTCAAACCTTCAAAACCAAACCAGAAGCTGACTATTTACAATCTAGAAAAATCCTCCTGTTTAATAAAGATTTGTATGTATGTGCTGCGGCACCACAAAATAGCATGACTGATTATTTTTTTAAAAATTCAGATGCTGATGAAATCATCTTTGTGCATGAAGGTACAGGCGTTTTAAAAACGGTTTTTGGTTCAATTGCTTTTGAATACGGCGATTATTTAGTCATTCCAAGAGGAACCATCTACCAGCTTACGTTTCATACTACTGAAAATAGGCTCATGATTACGGAAAGTTTTTCGCCAATTAAACCGCCTAAAAGATATTTAAACAGTTTTGGTCAATTCTTGGAACATTCTCCTTATTGTGAAAGAGATTTAAAATTACCCGAGAACCTTGAAACACATGATGAAATTGGAGAATTCAAAGTGATGATTAAAAAGCAGGATATGATTTATCCATATACCTATATGAATCATCCATTTGACGCCATTGGTTGGGATGGATACCAATATCCTTATGGATTCAGTATTCACAATTATGAGCCTATAACGGGTAGGGTTCATATGCCACCACCAATTCATCAAACTTTTGAGGGACATAATTTTGTGGTTTGTTCTTTTGTACCAAGAATGTACGATTACCACCCATTGTCTATACCAGCACCTTACCACCATAGCAATGTAGACAGTGATGAATTGTTGTATTATGTAGATGGCGATTTTATGAGCAGAAAACATGTAGAACGTGGCATGATCAGTTTGCATCCAAAAGGTATTCCACATGGTCCGCATCCGGGAACAGTAGAAAAGTCTATAGGTGCAAAAGAAACCAAAGAATTGGCCGTTATGATTGATCCTTTTTACCCTCTGGCAATTACAGCAGAGGCTATTTCTCTTGAAGACCCGGGATATTATTTGAGTTGGGTTCAATAAAAACAGAAAAAGCTTATTTTTGAAAATTAAAAACAGCGTATTTTACATATCATGACAGATTCAAAGAACACAGATTTTTTACCATTAAACGGAACAGATTATATTGAGTTATATGTGGGCAATGCCAAACAGGCTGCACATTTTTACAAAACAGCATTTGGATTTCAGTCACTGGCCTATGCTGGACCAGAAACAGGCATGAGAGACAGAGCCAGCTATGTTTTGGTTCAAAATAAAATGAGGTTAATGTTAACATCTCCATTGCATTCAGATAGCCCCATTGCAAAACACCACATGAAACATGGTGATGGTGTAAAAGTATTGGCCTTGTGGGTGGATGACGCATATGATGCTTTTGAACAAACTACCAAAAGAGGAGCGCTAGCTAGCATGCAACCAACAACATTAACTGATACCAATGGTGAAGTCAGATTGAGTGGAATTAAAACCTATGGTGATGTTGAACATATTTTTGTAGAAAGAAAAAATTACAATGGCGTTTTTATGCCAGGTTTTGTAGAATGGAAGAGCGATTACAATCCTGAGCCAACTGGTTTGCTTTATGTAGACCATTGTGTAGGTAATGTTGATTGGAACCAAATGAATCCGAGGGTTGATTTCTATGCCAATGTGATGGGTTTTAAAAACATTCTTTCTTTTGATGACAAAGACATTTCAACAGAATACTCTGCATTAATGAGTAAAGTAATGAGCAATGGAAATGGATACGTGAAATTTCCTATCAATGAGCCTGCCGTAGGTAAAAGAAAATCACAAGTTGAAGAATTTCTGGAATTTTATGAAGGTGAAGGCACCCAGCACATTGCAATAGCTACCAATGATATTGTTTCTACAGTTAAACAATTAATGGCCAGGGGAGTTGAATTTTTGAAAGTTCCTACCACTTATTACGATACATTACTTGAAAGAGTTGGTCCTATAGAAGAAGATTTAACTCCGCTTAAAGAATTAGGAATTTTAGTGGATCGTGATGATGAAGGTTATTTACTTCAACTTTTTAGTAAGCCAGTTGAAGACAGACCAACCATGTTCTATGAGATCATTCAAAGAAAAGGGGCCAAATCTTTTGGGAAAGGCAATTTCAAAGCCTTATTTGAGTCAATTGAAAGAGAACAAGCCAACAGAGGAAATTTATAATATAAACTAAAATGTTTCATGAACAGCCTGTGTATGCAGGCTGTTTTTATTTTAAATGCTTTGAAAAAAAATAACAAAACAGAACATTACCTGCATTCAGAACGCAGGTTTTTAGAAGGTCCAAGGTCAAGAACCAGAGAATTCAAGTTCTTAATTAAAGTAATGTTTGAATTTATTAAAGGATTTAGGGCATTGCATTTTGTTGGACCATGTGTAACTGTATTTGGCAGTGCTCGGTTTAAAGAAGACCATGAATATTACCAAAAAGCGGTTGAAATTGGTAAGGAAGTAACCAATTTGGGTTTTGCTGTTATGACAGGTGGAGGTCCGGGAATTATGGAAGCTGCAAATAAAGGCGCTTATTTAAACAATGGCATGAGTATAGGTTGTAATATTGTGCTGCCTCATGAACAAAAAGAAAATCCTTACTTACATAAATGGGTTAACTTTAGGTATTTTTTTGTGAGAAAAACCTTGTTGTTGAAATATTCATATGCCTTTATCATTATGCCAGGCGGTTGGGGAACCATGGACGAAATGTTTGAAGCACTTACCTTAATACAAACTGGAAAAACAGAAGCGTTTCCGGTGGTATTAATTGGTAAAGAATACTGGAAAAACTTAATGAATTTAACGCAAGATATGATTGCAAATAAAACCATATCAGAATCAGATATTAAGTCGTATTATTTGGTTACAGATGACGTGAATGAAGCCATGCAACATATCAAAAAACACAGTATTAAAAAATTCGGACTCAAAAAAGGTCCATTAAAACCCAATTGGATATTAGGTGAATTTTTTAAAAAGAAATCGGTGGCTTAAAGCGCACCGATATACAATTTTTCAATAACTGTGCGGTGGTGAATTTCATGGCCACAAATCATATACGGAATGGCGCTTACTACCAATTCATGACCATTGCTAATTCCAATTTCGTTGCACATTTGTTCGTCAAACTGGCTAAATAATTCAATGGTATTGGCTCGAATGAGCGAAAATTCTTTAACAACTCCTAAAATTTTACGGTTGCCCATTCTGCTATTGCTCACATAGCTTTCTTGAGAAAAACCAGGTATACTTGATTTGTCTCCTCTTGCAATGGTAAGCGCTCTATGACACATAATTCTTTCAGTATCCATTAAATGTCCAACTACCTCCATAATGGTCCATTTTCCTGGAGCATAAGCCGATTGCAAAGTTGCATCATCTAATGATGTAATCAAATCAATGGTGTCCATGAGTTGCTCGTGCAAAGCTGTAAAAATAGACTGTTCGTTTGGAACCATATCTATGTATTTTTGGAAATAGACTGGATAATTAGCTGTAGGTTTTATCATTTTTGTTGTCGTTTAAAAACTTCTGTTTATACCAAGAACCCATCTGTATTTAAAATTATCTTGGTCTGAATAAGGCGCAGGACTTAACCACAAAGGAAAGTCAACACGAATATGGAGTGGTTTGATTTCATCTAAGACCCAAAAGCGTTTGATCTGAAAATTAAATCCTGGACCAGCACTGAATTTGACACCAGAATTGAGTTCAATTTTTTGGTTATTTTCAATAATGGTTGTTCCAATTATTCCAGCATCTGCAAAAAAGTAGGCATCAATGTGTAGGTATTTACTGATACCCTTTGGTTGTATTGGAAATAATTTGTCGTATTCCAATTCCATATTTACTGCTGCGGCTTTGTTGCCTGAATAAATATAGTATTGGTTGTTGTTAGACGAAATAGGGGTGAGGTAACCATTTAATCCTCTAATATTTGCACCTCCACCCATCTGAAAATGATTGCCATTGATACCAAATTGATTCCAGTCAGTTGGTATGACACCTCTACTTCTTGTCAATGGGTTTTCCATCATTTCTTCAGGATTTGCCGACCCTAGATATACCCTTGATTCAGGTGCAATATTCCCTTCAAACCAGTATACATAAATGCGGTTTTGAATTTCAAATTTCCAAAGTTCTTTGTTTGATTTAAATTTAGCTTGAATACCATAGTAGTTGTAATCAGATGCCAATACACTACTTCTTGCCGCAATTTGGCTTTGGAAACTGCCGTTTTCACCCCAATTGCCATTTTGCTCCCATTCTAAATTCAGGGTTGTGTTCTGTTTTTTTACATCCCATAATTTGGTGTACCAAGAATTGTATCCTAATTGGTTAGATGCAAATGAATTATCGCCCAATACATAGTAATTGCCTTTTTCATTGGGTCTGATCATTCCTTTCATTGCTATTTTAAAAATATGGTTGCCTGGTGTCCATTCCAGTTCTAGTTGTTGCAAAGACAACCCATCAAGGTACCTCGATTGTGCAATTAAATTGATGTGTTTTGCTACCAATGTTTTAAACCAAAACTTGTAATCAATCAATGAATTGTCTGAGGGTGCCATCATCCATTTAGGGTAATTTGAAGCTAAATCAGAGTTGTACCAAGTATTTAATTTAAACTGCCATTTTTTTTGCATGTAATTGCCATTCAAGTGCATTCCTATTTTAAAACCATCTAGGTCATTCCACCAAATATCGGGTCTCCATTTTAACTGGTAATGTTTTCTATCTAACGGATTTTTAATTTGGTAATCAAATTGGCAACTAATAGGTATACAGTTGTTATTATTCAATAAATTAATGTCTGCTAAACGATAAGTTGAATCTATTTGTAAGTATTGAATTGCGTTTTCTGTTTCAATTAGAGTGGTATAAGTTTTGTTTAACATGCCCCATCCCTTCCACATTGGCAATGTTTGGCCAGCTCCCGATTTTATAAAATAAGTATTTGGGATGGTATAAGTTAAATTACTGCCAGTAGTTGTTTTGCCATGAAGGTCAATAGGCATTTGCATATCGCCAATTCTTTTCAATTTCAATTGATAAACATAATTTCCATTTGCATTTTTACCTAACATTTTAGGTTTATACAATTTGTAGTCTATTTTTTTAGTTGTTTCTAAC
>CANHRW010000061.1 GCA_947462865.1 Bacteroidota bacterium
ATGATTTCTGTATTTAATAGTTTAGCCAATGCAATAGCCAAAGCAGTTTTGCCTGAAGCAGTAGGGCCTACAATCACAATTAATTTTTTTTGCGCTCCTATCATGCCTTATTTAGAAGTTGATGATACAAATTTAAGAGCAATTCAAATTCTGTTTCCCAATTGTAAGAATGGTCGCTTAAACGCAAACAATTTGCAGCCAATTTAGCGTACCTGTTTTCATCTGTCATGAGCGAGTAAATGGCCTGTTTAATTGCTTCGGCTTGTTCAATATCAACGGCAATTCCGATTGGTTCAGTTGCGTTTAAATTGGTATAGATTTGTTTGTTGCAAAAAATAGAAGGCAAGCCCAAAGCCATGTATTCAAAAAGCTTGCGTTCATGAGAGAGCACTTCACCCTCTGCTTGGTTTTTAATACAAATTCCAATCTGTGCATGTTGAGAAATTTCAAGCCAATTGGTTCTGCTCAATTCTCCATGAAATTGAACTTGGTCTTGTATAGCTGGCCAATAACTCAAATGGCTAAAACCTTGTAAAAACTGAGGTTCTATGAGTCCAATTAAATCAAAATACACCAATACACCAGTTTGCTTTAACAAGTAAATGGCTTCTAAAATTGGATCAATATTGTAATAATAATCTCTCAGTCTGCCAACATAAATCAATCGAAATGTTTGCGTTTTGAACCTGTTTTGAACCCTATATGGTTTCAATAATTTCAGTTCAGCAAAATTTTGTACAATTGTTACTGGAATATCTTTTTCAATAAACAGTTTTTGGAGATCTTTAGGGTTTGCAATGACAGGTACAAAATGAATGTAATTTTGAGCAAGCTTCATGAGCAATTCATATACTTTAACCAAAATTGGTTTCAAGTATTTTGGAAGCCATTTTCTATAGTGAATGTCGGAGGCCGTATTTTCATGAATATCATAAATGACGTGTTTCCCTGAAACACTTAACAAGATGCCAATCCAAAGCAATTCTGCATCGTGAAAATGATAGACCTTAGCATCAATTTGTATGGCTTTATAAAAACAAATAAACCGTGTTTTCAATAGCCTTAAAAATGGATGTTTAGATTGCTTGATTCTATGAATATGAATATTTTGTGCCGAATGTGCTGCTTCGCCTATGCCAATTAAATGCACCTCAAAATACTCAGACAGGCTTAAGCATTCTCTGTCAAACACCCTTGAATCGGATATTTTATGAACGGAAGAAAAATGACAGATGCTGGTTTTTTTCAATGGAATAAGGTAAAATGCCAACCGCAAGTTTATTAAATAAATATTGGATTGCATTGCCAACCGCGAATAAACAGCTCCTATATTTCCCGTTAATTTTAATTAATTTTGTAGGCCTAAATTCAGCGCGCATGCAAAAAATAGTCAATTACATCAATGGAGAGTTGCTCGAACCATTGGCTGGGAATTACATAGATAATTACAATCCGGCTACAGGAAAAGTTTACAGTTTGTGCCCAGACAGTGATGAGCAAGATGCTCAATTAGCAATTGCAGCAGCTAAAGCCGCCTTTCCTATTTGGAGTAATTATTCAGCCAACCAGCGCAGTGCCATTTTGTTAAAAATTGCCGCATTAATAGCAGCTAAAAATGATGAGTTGGCAAAGGCAGAAAGCATAGACCAAGGCAAACCATTTTGGTTGGCTCAAAAAGGAGAAATTCCGAGGGCACAATCCAATATTCATTTTTTTGCAACTGCCATAGAACACTTTGCTTCAGAATCACATGCAATGGGTGAACACGCAATCAATTATACACTTAAAACCCCATTAGGTGTAGTTACTTGTATTAGCCCATGGAATTTGCCACTTTATTTGTTTACCTGGAAAATAGCTCCTGCTTTGGCTGCCGGTAATTGTGTAGTTGCAAAGCCTTCTGAAATAACCCCAATGACAGCATTTCTTTTTGCTCAAATTTGTATAGAAGCTGGTTTACCTCCAGGTGTTCTGAACATTGTACATGGATTGGGGCCTAAGGTTGGGACAACTCTCACAACGCACCCCGATGTCAAAGCCATTTCCTTTACTGGTGGCACAAAAACAGGAGAACATATTGCTAGAGTTGCGGCACCGCTCTTCAAAAAAATATCTTTAGAATTGGGTGGTAAAAACCCAAATATCATATTTGCAGATTGTGATTTTAACAAAGCAGTTACTGAAAGTGTCAGGTCAAGTTTTACCAACCAAGGTGAAATTTGTTTATGTGGCTCTAGAATTTTTGTTGAGCGCAGTATATATGAGTCATTCAAAACAGCTTTCTTAGCGCAAGTAGCCACTTTAAAAGTTGGAGATCCTTTACAAGCCGATACAAAAGTAGGAGCCATAGCTTCTAAAATGCATTTCGATAAAGTACTATCGTATATAGCACTTGCTAAAGAAGAAGGAGGACAAATATTGGCAGGTGGTCATGCTGTTAATTTACCAGGAGACCTTTCAGAAGGGTATTACATTGCACCCACTGTGATTGAAGGTTTGGCATACAATTGTAGAACCAATATGGAGGAAATATTTGGTCCGGTAGTAACCATCATGCCATTTGATACTGAAGAAGAAGTATTGCAGATGGCCAATGCCACACAATATGGTTTAGCCGCTACAGTTTGGACAGAGAATTTGACAAAAGCACACCGTGTAGCCGCGCATATTCAAGCAGGAATTGTATGGATCAATTGTTGGTTACTGCGCGATTTAAGAACTCCATTTGGTGGGGTTAAACAGAGTGGGGTAGGGAGAGAAGGTGGTTGGGAAGCGCTCAGGTTCTTTACTGAACAAAAAAACGTTTGTATCAAATTGAATTAGGGCTTTCAAATAAGTCAGCAGCAATGCCATCTGCAAAGAAACGGGCTGATTTGCTTAAATAGTAATGCGTGTTGTTTTCTATCAATTGTCCTTGGTCAATCCATTTGGAAAACTTAATTGGAGATGGAGACTTTGGTAAATCAGATTTCAGTTTTTCGTGCATTGTTTTTTCTACTCCTTCACGTGTTCTCAATCCGGTCATGAGGTATTCATTGTATCTGTCAAAAACACTTAAATTTTCTGTCTCAAAATAAACTTCATTGTTAGCAATGGCTTTGTGATAAAGTTGGTTATTGCTAATATTCCAAGTCCTATGAGTGCCATTGAAACTATGTGCTCCTGGTCCTATGCCAATATAATGCACCCCTTGCCAATAGGCTGAGTTGTGCTTAGACTCAAAACCGCTTTTTGCAAAATTTGAAATTTCGTATTGTTCAATACCATTGGCCGCTAACTGTTCAATCAAAAGCATAAATTGAATGTTTGCCTGCTCATCATCTAGTGCTTGAATTTGTTTGTTCTTGATTTGATGTGCCAAAACTGTTTTGGGTTCAACAGTCAAACAATAACTCGAGATATGAGGAATGTTTAATGAAATGGCAGTAGCTAAGTTGTTTATCCAATCCGCATTGCTCAATCCTGGAATGCCGTAAATTAAGTCAATACTTAAATTGTTAAAACCAATTTGTTGCGCTACTTTGATAGCAGCTATTGCTTGCTCTTGATTGTGCGCCCTGTTCATCATTTTCAAATCTTCATCTCTGAAACTTTGAATGCCAACACTTAATCGGTTAAAGCCTAAATTCAGCCAATCATTTAACTTTTCCGCACTCATGTCGTCTGGGTTTGCTTCTAATGTCATTTCAATCACATGTTTGGTGTTGACTGTGTTCTGAATACAATTAACTATTGATTGCAGTTGTTTGGTAGTTAAAATACTAGGGCTGCCTCCTCCAAAATAGATAGTTTGCAGTTGTTCTGCGTTCAGTAAATGTGCCTTCTGTTGTATTTCTTTGCACATTGATTCCAATATTGCCTCAACATGTTGTAAACTTGTGCTGAAGTGAAAATTACAGTAATTGCACGCTTGTTTACAGAATGGAATATGAATATATAGGCCTGACATAAATGAATGCTTGCAAACAAATCTAAGCACAAATTGTGAGTCATCTAAAAAAAATAGGAATAGGGATCATTTTCTTTTTTACACAAATAGGCTTGTTTGCTCAAGTTCAATTACAGCTTAGTGTCTATCAACCTTCAATTGCTGCTAAACAATATGTGATTAAAGCTGATTCATTTCCTCAACTAAAAGCCCATTTAAACAACCAAGTAGACTCTTGTAAAAATCAAGGTTTTTTGTTTGCTTATTCAGATAGCATTTTACAAATAGACACTAATCGTTTTGTCACTCATTTACATACGGGCATTTGTTACCAATCTGTTCATGTTACTTCTGGAAATTTACCGGATTTTTTAAAGGATTACTTAGGTGTTAAAATCAATCAAAATTCAATAAAAATCCCATTTTCAAAATGGAGGAAGCTATTGACAAAGCTATTAATTAAATCAGAAGAACAAGGCTATCCATTTGCGCAAATAGCATTAGATTCTGTATTGTTAGATTCCAATCACGTTAAAGCATCCATTCAATTTAAAGCAGGTCCATATATTGTTTTTGATAGCATTTCATTGGGTGGCCCAGTTCAACTTCAAGCGCAGTATTTAATTCATTTAAGTGGTATACACCCCGGAATGCCCTATCACCATAGTTTGCTTTCAAAATTTGACAACAAAATCAATGGGCTTGCATTTGCTAAATTAACGAAACCAACGGCTATCTATTTTTATGGTGATAAGGCTAAACCTTATTTATCATTGAGTCCTATTCAATCCAACGTGTTTGATGGTATAGTTGGTTTTGCTCCACAAAGTGCGCTCAATCAATCATTGGTTTTAACAGGAGATCTCAAATTAAAATTATGCAATTTATGGGGAACAGGTTTGCAAATAGAAACCGCATTCAAAAGCTATTTAATCGGCTCAAGAGAATTGCAATTCAGTACAGAAATCCCATATATCAGAAAGTTCAAGCTTGGATTAACCTATGCTTTTCGGATGTTGAAGTTTGACAGCCTGTATCTAGAACTCAATCACGATTTTGGATACAAAGTATTGGAAAGTGAATACTTGTCTATGCAAGTAATTTATAAGAACAAGCGTTTTAACTTACTCTATACAGACACTGCTTGGGTAAGACAATACCAAAAGATACCCAACCTACATGATGCTGTTAGCAATCAATTTGGGCTTCAATTTTCGTATAACAAACTCAATGATGCTCATTTTCCTACAAAAGGTATTTCTATGCAATTGAACAGTAGTTTGGTACAAAGAATGCTTGTACAAAATACGCTAATAGAAAATGTAAAGTTTTTAGACAACAACCAAGTATTGTATACAGTATACAACAAGCAACAATTGTATAGTTTTCAGTGGCAGTTAGCTACCGACATTAAAACCTATTTCCCAATTAGTAAGCATTTTAATATAATGGGTCAGTTGAGTGGAGCGCTTCTAAATGGTAGTTCTTTATTGCAGCAAGAACAGTATAGAATTGGCGGGCTTAAAACTTTAAAAGGCTTTGATGAGCAAAGTTTGTTTGCAAATCAATATATTTCGGGCAATATTGAATGGAGGTATTTGCTTCCTCAAAATTCTTCATTTATTTTGTTTTACAATCAAGCTTGGATGAACAATCAACTTATCAGCGGTAATCCTTACAGTCTAGCCAAAGGTTTTGGTGTTGGTATGCAAATAAATACCAGCAATGGTTTGTTGTCTGTGTTTTATGCTGTGGGTAAAATAAACAGCGCCGAGTTTAATTTCAATGCAGCAAAAATTCATTTCGGATACAATCATTTGTTTTAGTGAGAATAATCAAATTCCATATTTTAGTAATTGTTTTGTGCATGCTCAGTAGCATCATTGGTGCGCAAGAACCCATTGTGTCCGATACGCCTTTTACTTCACCTGTCATACCCGATTCAGTTCTTGTAGTAAAGCCAATACATTCAAAATTTCCATTGTTAGATAGCATCCGAAACCCAGCTTCTATCCGCAAAGAAATTTACCCATCTGAAGCCATCACTAGGGTCATTTTTCAAGAAGAAATTCCGCAACGCGATTTGCCAAGTGTCAAGCAAATACAATACAGAACTAACCGTCAGGGTAATTGGAAATTTTGGGCTTTGAGTTTAATTATTTTCTTTTTGGCTGCTGTACGCTTATTCAATATCAAACGGTTTGATGCCATTATTATGGCGGCAACTGATATGGGACTCAATGTAAAATCATGGTTAGAAAAAGGCCCCAATTATTTACTCACTTCCTTTTTGATTTTTTTAGGATTTGTTGGCTCTTTATCTTTGTTTGCAGTAAGCTATGCAGAACGCAGAGGTTTAATTGAGAAAGGAGTCGATTTTGAAGTATTCTTGAAAATTGCAGGGTTTGTTACATTGGTTTACATCGCTAAAATACTGCTGAATTTTTTTATTGGGGCTTTGTTTAAAATGCTCGATTTGGCAACTCTTTTCATATTTAACGCTATTTCAATTAACAATTTAATTGGTCTTTTGCTATTGGCATTTAACCTCGTGTATATATATGTACCGGGCTATGATATGGCTAGAATCATTGCTGCTTTGGCTATTATCATCATATTAGTTGGATTCATTTTCAGAACCCTGAAAAATTTATTATTGGGGATTGAAGTGATGAAGTATCCAACAATTTATCTTTTTACTTATCTTTGCGCCTTCGAAATATTTCCCTGGTTTATTGTATTTAAACTGTATTTAAATACCTGGTTCAATTGAAAAACGAAAAAATAAAAAGTGTGATAGTGTCTCAACCCAAGCCTGAAAGCGAAAAGTCGCCTTGGTTTGATTTGGCTAAAAAGCAAGGGTTGAAAATTGATTTCAGGCCATTTATTCAGGTAGAACCCATATTGTTAAAAGAGTTTCGCCAACAAAAGGTTGCCATTTTAGACCATACTGCCATTATCTTGAATTCAAGAAATTCAGTAGACAATTTCTTTAGAATTTGCACCGAAGCAAAAATTGAAATTCCGCCTGATATGAAATACTTTTGTGTCAATGAAAGTATTGCCAATTATTTAGCCAAATATATTCAGGTTCGTAAAAGAAAAATATTTATTGGAAAAGGCACTGAATTAGAATTACAGCCTTTGTTCAAGGCACATCCTACAGAGAAATATCTTTTTCCTTGTTCCGATTGGCGTAAGCAGGACATCGAAAAATTCATGAAGAAAAATAAAATTGCTTTCAAAGAAGCCTTTTTTTACAGAATCAAGTCCGCTGATTTGTCTGATCTAACCAATGTTAACTATGACATTATTGCGTTCTTTTCTCCAGCAGATATCCGATCTTTGTTCGAAAATTTTCCCAAATTTAAACAGAAAAAAACGTGTATTGCGGGTTTTGGTGCAACTACAATTAAGGCCATGGTTGAAGCAGGCTTGAATGTAAACATTCAGGCACCAACTCCACAAACTCCATCTATGGTAATGGCCATTGACAAGTTCGTAGAGTCTGTAAACAAGGGATAAGCTTCAATTTTCCACAATCTTTTTAGGTTAAATTGGATTAAAATTCTACCCAATTGCTTTTTTAAAAAGAATTTATTCGTATAATTGTTTTCTAGAAAAATTAGGCTACGCCAATGAACAACAGCTATACAAGAATATTATTTATCATTATTGCTTTTTCATGCAGTCGTTTTGTGTATGCACAACAAGACCCGCAGTACAGTCAGTTTATGCACAATAAACTCACTTACAACCCAGCATTTGCAGGGAATGGCGACAAATTTTGTGCTACGCTATTGCAAAGAACTCAGTGGGTGGGCTTTGGTGGTGGAAACGAAATGGCGGGTACTGCTAATCCAGTTCCAAGAGGTACTGCTCCAACCAATTTGGTTGGTTCATTCAGTGCCCCAATTGGCAAAAGATTTGGTTTAGGCTTAAATATTTTAAGAGACGAGTTGGGTTTTGAACTGTCTGTAGTGCCTTCGGTCTCTATTGCTTACAAACAACCCCTTAAAAATGATGCCCAATTGGCCATTGGTTTCAATGCCGGGCTCATGCAAAAATCTTTAGATGGAGACAAATTAAAAGCGTTAGAACCAGGTGATCCTAAAATACCAACTTCTATGGTAAAAGGTGATGCTACTGATTTTGGTTTTGGATTGTATTACACCAAACCACAGTTGTCTATATTTGATAATTTTTATGCAGGTTTATCGGCAACACATTTGAATCAAGCAAAAGTAACCTATGAATGGGGAGGCGGCAGAAGAGAAGTACAAAATAGTATGCACTATTATTTTGTAGCTGGTGCAGAATACAACTTAAGCAGTACCATTACTTTACAACCCAATATTTTGGTGAAGAAAGACCCAGCAAAAATTCAAACAGATTTCAATTGCTATGCCATTTGGAATCAAAAAATAAGAGGTGGATTAACATGGAGACCTATGGATGCTATTTCAGTATTGGCAGGTTACCAATTGGGAAATAATTTGTACGTAGGTTATTCTTATGATTTAACCACTTCTCGTATTTTAACTTACAGTTCAGGTTCACATGAGTTTTTAATACGTTATTGCTTTGGTATCAAATACACGCCAGTGGTAAGACCCCCGGTTCCTGTATTAACTCCAAGGTTCATGTAATAAAAACATAAAAGAATCGTTAAATAAAAAATCATAAAAATTGGTTTTTTCAATGTATTTAATATATTTGCCCAAATAGACTAATTATAAACTGAAATAAAATGAAGACATTAAGGTGGTTTGTATTTTCCGTATTTCTTAGCTCAATCGCTGGTTGCGGTTTGAGTTCTGATAATGGAGAACTAACTGGTGTTACTGGTCGTAAGGCTTGGTTCCACCCTCAGCCATACGGTACGGTTTATATTCCTTCAGGTTCCATTCACGTGGGATCAAATGAACAGGATATCCCTAACACAATGATTTCGCCTAACAAGCAAATCACCATTACGGCTTTTTATATGGATGATACCGAAATCACAAACAACGAATACCGTCAGTTTGTAGATGGGGTATTGGATTCTATCTACCGCGAAAAATTGGGAGAGAAATTCCAATATGCATTGCTTGATCCGATATCTGGCGATGAAACAGGGGAGCATGGTATTAAATACCAAGAGAAAATTGAGCCAGAAGATGCCAAGAATGGCGATGTTCAAGATTTATACTACCAAGGTGGTGAAATCTATTACAGAACCAAACAATTCGATGTAAGAAAAATCAAGTACCGTTACGATTACATTGATTTGAGAGCTGCTGCACAATTGAAACGTCAAGATTCATACAAAGTTTCTCGTGAAAAATTCAAAAAGACTGAAGAAGTTGAAATCTATCCGGATACTTTGGTGTTCATGAGAGATTTCACCTACGCATACAATGAACCCATTTCTACTATGTACTACTGGCATCCAAAATATGATGATTATCCGGTAGTAGGTGTAAATTGGAAACAAGCACGTGCATTTGCACA
Organism: Bacteroidota bacterium; assembly: GCA_947462865.1. Taxonomy (GTDB): domain Bacteria; phylum Bacteroidota; class Bacteroidia; order UKL13-3; family UKL13-3; genus CAISCU01. The sequence goes on from CANHRW010000061.1 coordinate 9,425, forward strand.
TTGGAGAACGTTTAAATTGAACGCATTCTATGCAGAAAATGACGAAAATGGCGTAACAGCTTTCCGTCTTCCAACTGAATATGAGTGGGAATATGCAGCTAGAGGTGGACGCGACCAAACTATGTATCCATGGGGAAGTGCTTATGTGAAAAATGCAAAAGGTTGTTCATTGGCTAACTTCAAACCAGGTAGAGGAGATTACAGTTCAGACGGTGGTGTTTATCCAATTCGTGTGGGTTCATATTTTCCGAATGATTATGGATTGTATGACATGAGTGGAAACGTTGCTGAATGGACTATTTCAGCTTATGCTGAGTC
>CANHRW010000062.1 GCA_947462865.1 Bacteroidota bacterium
AGGGTCTGGAGACGAAGTAATTACTGTAGCTAATAGCTGGATCAGTAGTTCAGAAACTATTAGCCAAACAGGTGCAAAGCCAGTTTTTATAGACATAGAACCACAATATTATACCATTGATGTAGCGCAATTAGAAGCTGCAATTACCCCACGTACAAAAGCCATTATTCCCGTTCATCTGCAAGGACAAATGTGCGACATGGATTGTATTATGGCAATCTCAGAAAAACACCAAATTCCGGTTATTGAAGATTGTGCGCAGTCTCATTTTTCTGAATGGAATGGCAAAAGAGCAGGAACAATGGGAATTGCCGGTTCTTTTAGTTTTTATCCAGGAAAAAATTTGGGTGCTTATGGAGATGCGGGTTGTATCATTACCAATTCTGATGAATTGGCTACAAAATGTAAAATGTATGCCAGACATGGTGCTTTAAAAAAACACCAGCACGAAATTGAAGGAATTAATAGTAGACTAGATGGCTTACAAGCCGCAATATTAAAGGCTAAATTACCGCATATTTTAAAATGGACCGACCAAAGAATTGCAAATGCAGCTTTGTATTCAGATTTGTTTAAAGGGAATTCAAATGTTGTTTGTCCAGAAGTTCGGCCTCAAACTAAACATACGTTTCATTTGTATGTGATTCGGGTTGCTAAAAGAGCCGAATTGATGCAGTTTTTAAAAGAAAATGGGGTTGAGACAGCCATCCATTATCCCGAAATTTTGCCGCTTTTACCAGCTTATCAATATTTAGAACATACAGCAAATGATTTTCCTATTTCAGCGAATTACAGCGGGCATATCTTGTCTTTACCAATGTATCCGGAACTAACTTCAGCTCAAATAACACATGTGGTGAATACCATCAATCGATTTTTTGAATTAGCTGAATAAAATGAATACAGCTTCAAGGAATATCATCTTGGTTGGAACCTTGCCTCCTCCTGTAAATGGCCAATCTATGGCTTTTAAAATCATTGTAGATTGGTTAAAGGAGAACAATACCCAAGTTAAGATTGTTAACATCGCCAACCGAAATATCCTTGGAGAAAACAGAAACAATTACTTAAATAGAATCATCGATTATACGCTAGTTGCATTTCAGTTGATCATATATTGTTTCTGTGGTAAGAGTATTGTGTATATTCAGACATCTCAGAGTAAAATGGGTTTTTTAAGAGATAAATTAATTGTCTCCATTTCTAAATTCTTTGGTGCTAAAGTGATTGGACATTTACATGGAGGAAATTATAGCCAATTTTATGAAGAACAGTCTATTGTTTACAAAAAGGCAATTAAAAATTTCCTATTAGATTTTGATAAGACCATTGTTTTGAGTTCTAACTTAAAACCGATGTTTGATTTTCAACCATTGATGAGACACCGAATCATCACAGTGCCTAATGGTGTTGGTGAAATTGATACTCAAATGAAGGGGAAATCAATTGCAAATTATGGCAAAGAAAATCCCATTCAATTGTTATACTTGTCAAATTTAATCGAAAGTAAAGGCTATCTGATTTTTTTAGAGGCTTTAAAAATACTCAAAGAAAATGGCATTTTTTTTCAAGCCAATTTTTGTGGTTTGTTCAGGGCTGAAAATGACCATAGTTCTTATGACTCTCCAGAACATGCTGAGGCTGATTTTTTAAGCAGAATTGATGCGTATCAACTAAACGATAGTGTTCATTATTTAGGTTTAGTGAGGGGTCTTGCAAAAGAAGATTTATTGGCTAAGGCCCATTTTTTTGTATTGCCAACAGCATATACCAATGAAGGACAACCACTATCTATAATTGAAGCGATGAGTCAGGGTTGTGTTGTGGTTTCTACCAATTACCGCGCTATTCCTGAAATGATTCAGCATGGTGTAGATGGATTATTGATCAAAGAGCCAAATGCAAATGATATTGTAAGTCAAATCATCAGTTGTGTTCAGGATCAAACCAAATACGCTTCATTAAGCAAACAGGCAATACTCAGTTACAATCAAAAATTTACTGGATCTGTTCATTGTGAAAAAATTGCAGCTATTTTAAAAGTCAATGCTTATATCTAATGTGTGGAATTGCAGGCATTATAAATAGAAATAAAAGCGTTGATCTGAGCCTAATTGAGCGGATGCAAACCAGTATTGCGCACCGAGGTCCAGATTCTCAAAGCCATTTTATTGAAAACAATATTGGTTTGGTGCATACCCGATTGGCTATTTTAGATTTATCAGAAAACGGCAATCAACCCATGTTTGATAGCAGTGGCAATTTTGTAATTGTTTTCAATGGGGAAATATACAATCACTTTCAATTAAGGAAAGATTTAATCGCAAAAGGGTATCAATTTAAAGGAAACAGTGATACTGAAACATTACTATACGGCTATATTGAATATGGCAAAAAGGTTTTAACCAAACTCAATGGCATATTCGCCTTTTGTATTTTTGACCGTTCTAGCCAATTGATGTTTTTGGCAAGAGATCATATGGGGGTGAAGCCTCTTTATTATTATTTAAAAGACGATGTTTTTTTATTTGGTTCTGAATTAAAAAGCATTGTTTGTTTTGAGGATGTTGATAAAGAAATAGATCACAAAGCCTTAATGAACTACATTACTTTATTGTGGAGTCCAAGAGAAAAAACACCATTTAAGCATATTCAAAAATTATTACCAGGTCATTACATGACTGTTGATGTGCGTTCATTAAAGTCTGAAACTGTTCAGTTTTATGATATTCCATTCGATGGTTCGCGCTTGCATGTTGGCAATGAAAAAGAGTTTGTCATTGAAACAGAACAAAAGTTGTTTGATGCACTTGAACGACAAATGATGAGTGATGTTCCTGTTGGTTTTTTTGTTTCAGGAGGAATCGATTCAACTTTAATTGCAGCCATCTCACAGCAAATTTTTCCTAGTCAAAAAGTCAATGCTTTTACCATCAACTCTGGCGAAAATGCCATGAAAAAAGAAGGCTTTTCTGATGACTTATACTATGCTAAACTCATCTCTAAAAAGCTCGATTTTAAACTCAATATCATAGATGCCAAATTGGATATTTTAGCAGATTTTGATAAAATGATTTGGCACCTTGATGAACCACAAGCTGATTCTGCTCCATTAAATGTTTACCATATTGCTAAAGGTGCAAGAGAAAATGGCATTAAAGTTTTGTTAGGTGGAGCAGGTGGTGATGATTTGTTTAGTGGATATAGGAGGCATCAAGCGCTTAATCTAGAAAAATGGATTAAAAATGTTCCAAAGCCTATTGTTCATCTGTTAAAGCGCTATGCTGAGGGAATAGCTATTCAGAAACCATTCAATAGAAGGTTAAAAAAATTGTCTGTAGATATTGAAAATACTCCTTTAAACAGAATGACAGGATATTTCTCATGGTTGCCACAGCAAACAGCTCATAAATTGTTTTCAGAAGAATCATTGGCCCAAATTGGAAATTACAATTCTTTGACCACATTGTCTCATTTATTGAATGCAATACCTGCCGAAAAAAGTTTGTTGAACCAAATGCTTTATCTAGAAATGAAATCATTTTTAGTAGACCACAATATGAACTACAACGACAAAATGAGCATGGCTGTTGGTGTAGAAAGTAGAGTGCCCTTTTTAGACATGGATCTTGTAAATTTTAGCACACGTATTCCCGTATCCTATAAAATGCATGGTAACACAACCAAATATATTTTAAAGAAGGTAGCTGAAAAATATTTACCAAGAGAACTCATTTATAGACCCAAGGCCGGATTTGCAGGCCCAGTTAGGCAATGGATTTCTCAAGATATGAATGAATTAATTGCCGATAGGTTATCTGAAACGAAGGTGAAAGAAAGAGGCCTCTTTAATCCTACAGAAGTTACTAAATTAATTAAAGACAATAAACAAGGAAAAATTGATGCCTCTTTTACAATATGGAGTTTGTTAGCAATAGAAAGTTGGCTCACACAATTTAAAGATGGCAAAACAATAAGATAATACCAATGAAACAACTGATACAAAATTTAAGAAGCGGTGAAACCGTATTGGAAGAAATTCCAGCCCCATTGGTTAAAAAAGGTCATGTGCTCATCAGAACTCATCATTCTTTGGTTTCATTGGGCACTGAAAAAATGCTCGTAGAGTTTGGACGTTCTAATTTAATTGCAAAGGCTAGGCAACAACCTGAAAAAGTTAAACAGGTACTAGATAAAATTAAGACGGATGGCTTATTGCCAACCTTAGAAGCCGTTTTTAACAAATTAGATGAGCCACTTCCACTGGGCTATTGCAATGCAGGAACGGTTATAGAGGTAGGAGATGGAGTAGCTGATTTTAAAGTTGGAGACCGTGTAGTTTCAAATGGAGGACATGCAGAATTTGTTTGTGTGCCCCAAAATTTATGTGCACACATCCCTGAAAACACCTCTTTTGAAGATGCTTCATTTACTGTAATTGGTGCCATTGGATTGCAAGGAATCAGGTTGGTTCAGCCAACTTTTGGCGAAACTGTTGTTGTTATTGGATTGGGTTTAATAGGTTTAATCACCGCCGATCTATTAAAAGCAAATGGCTGCAGGGTGATAGGATTTGACTTTGATGAAAATAAAGTGAATTTGGCAATTGCTAGAGGCATTACAGCATACAATTCTTCTAATGGATTAGATGTAGTGGCAACTGTTCAAGAACTAACCAAACAGGCCGGTGGAGCTGATGCGGTCATCATTACAGCATCAACCAAAAGCAATGATGTCATTGGGCAAGCCGCCAAAATGTCTCGTAAAAGAGGACGTATTGTTTTGGTAGGAGTGATAGGGTTATCAATAGACCGTTCCGATTTTTATAAAAAGGAATTGAGCTTTCAGGTATCTTGCTCATATGGCCCTGGTAGGTATGACGAAAATTATGAAAACAAAGGACAAGATTATCCATTGGCATTTGTAAGGTGGACCCAAAAAAGAAACTTTGAAGCCATTTTGCAAGCCATGTCATCTGGCCAAATTTCAGTCAAAGATTTAATTACTGAAATTGTTGATTTTGAAAATTACATGCAAGTGTATGGCCAAATGGGTGGTAATAAAATTGCTTCTTTATTGAAATACAAACAAGACAGCAAGTTGCCATCTAGTCAGCTTGTATTGAAGCAAGGATCACACCAATCGCAAAAAGGAGTTATAGGCATTATTGGAGCTGGTAATTTTACTAAAATGACCATGCTGCCTGCAATGAAAGGGTTACCTGCAACTTATAAATACATAGCGAGTGCAGGAGGTTTGTCTGCTAAATCTCTGGCGTCTAAATATGGTTTCGATATCAGTACTACCGATTATCAAACCATTTTAAATGATACAGAGGTAGACTTGGTAATGGTTACTACCCGTCACAATTCGCATGCACAAATGGTGAAAGCGTGTTTAGAATCAGGTAAAAATGTTTTTGTAGAAAAACCACTAGCTATTACACAAGAACAATTGCAAATGGTCATTGATGCACAATTGAACAATCCAAATAGGTTTGTAACAGTTGGTTTTAATAGAAGATTTGCACCACACGTTGTAAAAGCAAAACAACTCTTAGGTGAAAAAAATACACCAGCATTAAACATGATAGCAACCATGAATGCTGGTTTTATTGATGAAAGTGTTTGGGTACAAGACATGCAAGTTGGTGGGGGCAGAATCATAGGTGAGGCCTGCCATTTTATAGATTTAATGACCTACCTGTCGGGCAGTTTGGTGCAATCCGTGCACATGAGCGCTTTGGGAAATAACCCCGCTGAGAACACAGACAATGCCATACTTACACTTAAATTTGCAAATGGATCACAAGGGGTCATCAATTATTTCTCAAATGGGAACAAAGCCTATCCAAAAGAAAGAATCGAAATTCACAGTCAAGGAAAAACAATTGTAGTTGATAATTTTAGAAAAATTGAAGCATATGGATGCAAAGGTTTTGCAAAAAGTTCTGGTACACAAGACAAGGGTCACAAAGCTCAGTTCAAGGTTTTGGTTGATGCAGTCAAACAAGGCGCTAAGGCTCCAATTTCTTTCGAAGAAATAGTCAATACTACTAAGGCTGGTTTTGCAGCAATAGAAAGTCTCAAAACAGGCAATGTCATTCACCTATAGAAAAAAGTATACATGCATATTTCAATCATAGCAGGCGCAAGGCCTAATTTTATGAAAATAGCCCCAATTATTGATGCAATTAAAGTTGCACAACAAAATGGAGCACTTATTTCATTCAGGTTGGTTCATACCGGACAACATTTTGACCACAAAATGTCAGAAAGCTTTTTTCAAGAATTGGGTATTCCTGAACCAGATGTGAATTTGGCTTGTGGGGGTGGTACGCAAGCAGAACAAACTGCTGCAATTATGGTTAAATACGAAAAAGAGTTGATGGAGAATCCGGCAGATATTGTATTAGTTGTTGGTGATGTGACCTCTACCATGGCTTGCTCTATTGTTGCTAAAAAACTCAATATTCAGGTTGTGCATGTTGAAGCAGGCATTCGCTCATTCGATTTAAGCATGCCTGAAGAAATCAATAGAATGGTGACAGATGCATTGGCCGATCATTTTTTTACCACTTCTGAAAAGGCAAATGAAAATTTAAAATTAGCTGGTCATTCAGATCATAAAATACATTTTGTAGGCAATACCATGATTGATACCTTGCTCAAACAAATGAGCAGGTTCAAGAAGCCTGATTTCTGGGATGAGTTAGGGTTGATAAACCATCAGTATTTGGTGTTGACATTACACCGTCCGGCCAATGTAGACGATCCGGAAAAATTAAAAGAGTTGCTGATTCAAATCACTACAAACTCAAATCAGTTGCCTATTGTTTTTCCAGTTCACCCAAGAACTGCAAAAATGTTGCAACAAATAAATATGGAATTTTCTCAGTTAAAAATGGTAGATCCACAAGGTTATTTGGCGTTCAATTTCCTCGTTAAAAATGCAGTGGGTGTCATAACGGACAGTGGCGGCATTACAGAAGAAACTACCGTAATGGGAGTGCCTTGTATGACTTTAAGAGACAATACCGAAAGGCCAGAAACAGTTAGTATTGGAACCAATGAACTCATTGGAACCAATCCAAATGCCATTCAACCAGCTCTCCAAAATCTATTATCTGGCAAATGGAAAAAAGGAGCCATACCCCCATTATGGGATGGTAAGGCAAGTGAGCGTATTGTAGCCAAACTCATGTCTATTTACAATTGAATTTGATTTGAATTTCATCTACAAAATCATAAGAATATTTCAAACGGTTCGCTACCTGAAATTCAAACAGGTGTTTTTTCAGATTTGGTACCGCATTTTGAATCAATTTGGACTTTTGAATTCAGTTCATTTTTCTAAGCAGGATCTATTACTGGGTACTGATTTTTTTGCAATTCCTTTTATTGTTCCAACTCCAAAATACAGTGAGGGCAATACATTTCAATTTCTCAATCTCAGTAAATCATTTGAAGGCTCAATCAATTGGAATGAGCAAGAATACGGCAAGCTGTGGAATTATAATCTTCAGTATTTAGATTGTATTAACCAGTCCGATATCACTAAAGATACAGCCCTGTCAATCATAGCGTCTTTTTGTCAAGCATTGCAATTAGGAATTATTCAAAATGAACCATATCCGGCCTCGCTCAGAATTTTTAATTTAATTAAATTTATTCATAGAACCAATCAGGACAATGCTATTGTTACCAAGTTGTTATTTCAACAAATACAATACTTAAATACCCATAAAGAATACCATATATTAGGTAATCATTTACTTGAAAATGCTTTTGCATTAGTGGCTGCCGCATTGGTTACACAGAATAAACAATTGTACAATTCAGCTTCACAATTACTACTAACAGAACTTGACGAACAAATTTTAGAAGATGGTGCACATTTTGAACGATCGGCCATGTACCATTGCATTCTTTTAGAGCGTTTATTGGATTGCATCAGTTTATTAGAAAAAAACAATACCAATCAAACTAAACCATTCAAAGAATTTTTGGTAAAAAAAGCAGAGCTGATGTTGGGTTGGTTAAAAGTAATTTGTTTTCAAAATGGTGATATACCGCTCTTCAACGATGCAGCTTATGGCATCAGTGCTCAACCCAAAGAATTGTTTAACTATGCCCTAAAATTGCAATTGCAGCCCATTACAATTCAACTAAATGAATCAGGATATAGGAAATTCTGCTCAGCGCACTTTGAAACCATTATAGATGTATGTGGCATAGAGCCGAGCTACCAACCTGGTCATGCACATGCCGATTCTACTAGCTTTATTTGTTATGTAAAGCAGTTGCCTTTTTTAGTTGAAACAGGAACATCAACCTATCAGATTGGTGCCGTCAGGAGCAATGAAAGAAGTTCTGCTGCACACAATGTTGTTGTGGTTAACCAAACCAATTCAGCAGATGTTTGGGGTGGTTTTAGAGTAGGCAAAAGACCTTTGGTTACTATTAAAAGCGAAACAGAACAAACCATTTGTCTAACCCACAATGCATACAGGAAATTTGGCGTCAAACAATTTCAAAGACAATTTCAATTGAGCAATCAATTGATTATTTTAGATGAAGTACAGGCATCTAAACCATTACATTCTGTGATTGCTTATTTCCATTTTCATCCATCTGTATTGCCTCAATTAGATGTTCAAAAACTGATCATCAATACTTCTGTAGCAGATTTGAATTTTGAAGGGGCATCTAAAATAGAATTGGAGTCTTACCCTTATGCAGAGGCTTTTAATCAAACCCAACCAGCTTTGAGGGCCAAAGTTCATTTCCAAACTAAATTACAAACCATTATTTCAATCAAACCATGAGCAGGCGTATTTTGTATTTGAGTTTTTATTTTGAACCTGATTTGTGTGCTGGTTCATTTCGCAATTCTCCATTGGTACATGAGTTGTCAAAACAGGCTGTTGAACTCAACACTAAAATAGATTTGCTGACAACATTGCCCAATAGGTATAAGAGTTTCGAAGTGGGTGCTGATGAGTTTGAAGTCATTGGAAATTTAACTATCAGAAGGGCGCAAATACCAAAACACAAGAGTGGTTTCTTCGATCAAATACGCTCATTTTATGCCTATTACCAGTTTGTACAAAAGCATACCAAAGGCAAACAGTACGATTTGGTTGTTGCATCCTCTTCACGTCTATTTACAGCATTCTTAGCCAGGTTGCTTGCCATGCATAACAACTGTAAACTATATTTAGATATCAGAGATATTTTTTCAGATACTATGAAAGATGTGAGTTTGCCTAAACCAATTAAATGGGTATTGATTCCAATGCTTGAACGCATAGAAAAATTCAGTTTTAAAAATGCGGCACATATTAATTTAATTTCTCAAGGTTTTGAATCTTATTTTAATAAGCATTATACCAAACCCAATTTTACTTATTATTCTCATGGGGTAGATGATGAATTTATTGAACTAGGAGAAACAGATACCAAAACAGCAACAAAACCATATACCATTTTGTATGCAGGCAATATAGGAGAAGGGCAGGGCTTGCATGAAATTTTACCAGCTGCTGCTGCAAAGTTAGGTTCCGATTACCAATTTGTTATCTATGGAGATGGAGGCTGTAAACAATTATTAGAAGACCAAATCAAAAAGTTACAAATCAATAATATAGTTATCAATAAACCCATTCAGCGCAAAGATTTATTAAA
>CANHRW010000063.1 GCA_947462865.1 Bacteroidota bacterium
AACAAATAAACTTTGTCTTTGGTCCATGTGGTATTGCTTGTAATGTCTCCACCATTGATGGTTTCTGTTGCTGTTGGATAAACTGTGTTCTGTGGATCAAAATTTGTCCAACCTATTGTCCAGTCTTTTGTAGAGTCTTGTGACAAGGCCCCACGGTAGGTGGTAGGAGTAAAAAAGTTACTTTGTGCAAAGCCAATTAGAGCGATGCATAAAAAAACAAAAAGTGTAATAAGTTTTTTCATTTTATAAATTCACAATTAAGTAATACGAACACAAAATTCATGCTTACATATTAATTTTATGTGAGCCGATTGTTAACTTTTAGTAATATGCACCTTTTGGTTAATACTATTTTAACAGTTAGAACTTATAGGTTGCAGAAAGCGAATAGCTTGAACCTACTTTATATGACCAAATAACAGCATCCTTACTCGCGTCAAATACTTGGTTATTGTCTTTGTTTTGATAAAAAATGATGTTCTGAGCCAATAAGTCTCTTATACCAAATCTTAAATCAAGGTTTTTGAAAAACGTTTTATTGAATTGTAAATCAATAATGGTTCTTGGCCTCTCCCAATAACTAGCATATTCTGAATTGCCTGCATTGGTAATGCGCTCTCCAATTCTATTTAACATAAAAGAAGCTCCCCAAGCTTGTTTAGGATGTGCATATTGAATTCCTGTATTTATGATATAAGGAGATTGGCCCTGTAACGGCCTTTCGTTGGTTTCTTTGGCTATAACATTAGACAAATCAACCTTTGATTGGATATAGGCAAAATTACCCAATAAATTAAACTCAGATAAGAAATGACCTTCTTGGGTATTTAAAAGTCTTCCAAGGTTTAATTTATAATCAAACTCAACACCATAATTTACAGCACTTGGAACATTTTGGTAAGTCATGATTCTTGGGCTTCCACCTGAAAATAAAATTTTCTCAATAGGGTTGTTAAACGCTTTGTAGAACAATGAAAAAGACACAACCTGACCGGCAGTTGGGTACCATTCAAATCTGACATCGTAATTTGAAATTTTGGTTCTTTGCAAATTTGAATTTCCTTCAACCAATAACAAGTCATTGAAATCGAAAAATTGAAATGATGCTAACTCTCTAAATTCAGGCCTTGATACCGTTTGTGAATACGATGCTCTGATGTTAATTTTATCCGTTAATTCATACACTGCATTCAATGAAGGCAAAAAATCTGTTACCAAAGTATCAATTTCAAATTTCTCATTGATACCTGTTCTGTATGTACTCAGTTTTTGGTTATAAGACTCTATTCTAAGGCCATAAATGAGTTTAAACCTAGCGCCAAATTTACTGTCAATTCTTAGATATGCTGCATATAAATTACTAGAGGCAGTATAAGCATCTGTAGGTGTAGTTACTTCTTTTAAAACAAAGCCATTGGTGTCAATATGACTTGCCGAAAATATTTCGTTAATAGGCAAGTTGAGATAGGTTTGAGGAAATGACATTTGTGCACCAGGAGAAATACTGTAGCCCAATTGTCTCGCATTGAAATTACGGTCTCTTAATTGAAAGTATGCACCTGTTTTAATTTCATGTTTGATAGCGCCTGTTTTAACTGGTGTACTTAAATCAAGGTTTCCGCTGTAACTATTGTCGTCTTGAGTAGAATAAAATCTACCCGCAATTTCAGGTTGAGCTGTAGTCTGGATTGGCACTGAATAACTATATTGCTCTGGAATGGTTGGGTCTGTAATAAAGGCTCTTTGGTATCTAATACGTCTAAAATCAGGCACTATTCTGTTGAGTTTATTGTAGGCTAGCGACCAGTTAATTTTAGTTTTGTGGTTACGCAAAACATGCTCTGCATTCACTTGGTGACTGTTTAAAATATTTTGAGTATACCACATGGCATATGATATCTGATCAAAACCATTCATAAAATCTTTACCAGAACGAACTGTAGTTTGGTCATTGGTATTGACATTGAGAATGTTTTTAAATGAAATCTTATTCATTTTACCTTTTAAACTGAAATTCCATAGCAACCCATTGAGTATATTGGTGGTAGATTGCTGATCGGCATATTCATACAAAGTTCCATTGTTGTCATAGTCATTCCTGATAATTTCTTGGTAATTGGGAGTCACCTGATTGGTTAAGGCAAACACACTCCCAATTTCGAGTTTTTTAAGTTTTTTGGTTTGACCCATACTAAACTGAAAAGTACTTCCTGGCATTGCATTAACGCTTTGTATGGCAAAATTATTGGGCAGTAATTTTGCAACAGAAACCAATCTTTTTACATCAGCCATATTTTGGATATTTTTCTGGTAATCGGTCATGGTTTTGTTATCAGGAAAGGCATTTGGTAAACCTCTTGTTCCATCATCAATGCCCAATAAATCGGTACCCCCAGCTACATTTTTCAGAAAAGGTTTGAAAGTAGTTAAAGTATTCAATGAAGATCCAATGCTCAATTGGTAAAAATCCTTTTCTGGTATATCCTTTGTTTTAACTTGAATGATACCACCCGCAAACTCTCCTGATAAATCTGGTGTAGCTGATTTAATAATGACCAAATTATCTATTAGATTGGCCGGAAAAATATCAAATGCAAAAGCCCTTCTGTCTGGTTCAGAACTAGGCAATGGTGAGCCATTGATAAAGGCAGCATTGTATCTGTCTGGTAAACCTCTGATAACGGCGTATTTATTGTCTTGAATGGTTGCCCCACTTACACGTTTTAATACATCCCCAGTATTGCGGTCTGGGGTTTTGCGAATCACCTCTGTAGACAAGCCATCTGAAATTGAACTTGCATTCTTTTGTTGAACCAATAAAGTGGCAGCAGATTCTCTTTTTAATTCAGCCTGAACTACCACCTCGTTCAATTCCTTTTGGGTAGCCTTTAAACTTACATTGTATGTTTCTGTTTTGCCAGCAGTTATCACAACACCTTGAAGTGTTTTTCTAGCATAGGATACATAGGAAAAAACAACATTATAGGTTCCTGGTTTGATATTTTGCAATTTGAAGTTACCTTCATAATCTGAAGTTGTACCTATAGCAGTTCCTTCTAATGTAATGGTTACGCCAATTAGCTCCTCTCCGGTTTTGGCATCATTGATTTTACCAACGATGCTTCCATTTTGAGCCATTAATCCAATATTAATAAATAGTAAAGCCCAAAAGGAAATAAACGATTTAATTTTACAGCAATTCATGTTTGTTTTGATCTGCTGCAAAGCTAAAAGCACAAGAAATGGAAAGGGTTAACGTATTGTTACCTTTAGTTTAAGTCAATATTTACTGAATGTTAAGCTAATGTTAACTACCTTTATGAAATCACGTTTAATTGCTTGCCAACTTTAACAAACGCTGCAATGGCATTGTCTATATCTTCACGATCATGAGCAGCACTAATTTGCACCCTAATTCTAGCCTGTCCCTTTGGCACAACAGGGTAATAAAATCCAACCACATAAATTCCTTCTTCTAACAATGCAGCGGCAAATTCTTGAGAAAGTTTTGCATCATACAACATCACTGGCACAATAGGATGCACGCCTGGTTTGATATCAAAACCTGCATCGGTCATTGATTTTCTAAAATAGGCTGTATTTTCCCATAATTTGTCTCTTAAATCAGTGCTCGCACTTAGCAAATCAAAAACAGCTATTCCAGCACCTACAATTGAAGGAGCCAATGTATTTGAAAATAAATAAGGCCTCGATCTTTGTCTAAGTAGTTCAATAATTTCTTTTTTACCAGAAGTAAAGCCACCCATGGCACCTCCCAAAGCTTTACCTAATGTACCAGTAATGATGTCAATTTTACCCATTACATTATGGTATTCGTGTGTACCCCTACCCATATTTCCCATAAAACCACTGGCATGACATTCATCAACCATGATTAAAGCATTGTACTGTTCGGCCAAATGTACAATTTTGTCTAATTGAGCGATGGTTCCATCCATGCTGAAAACACCATCAGTAACAATCATTCTGTTTCTACAATGCTGTGTAGCCTTCAACTTTTCTTCTAAATCAGCCATGTTATTGTGCTCGTAACGGTGTCTTTCGGCTTTGCATAACCTAACACCATCAATGATACTGGCATGGTTGAGAGCATCACTGATAATGGCATCTTCTTCATTGAGTAAAGGCTCAAACACTCCACCATTTGCATCAAAGGCTGCAGCGTACAGAATGGTGTCTTCCGTACCCAAAAATTGTGCAATTTTTTGTTCCAATGTTTTGTGTATGTCTTGGGTTCCGCAAATAAAACGGACCGAACTCATGCCAAAACCATGGGTATCAATTGCCTGCTTGGCTGCTTCAGTCACTAAAGGATGTGAGGACAAGCCTAGGTAATTATTTGCACAAAAAATCAGTACTTCTTTGCCATCATTTAAGGTCACTTTTGCTCCCTGTGGACTTGTAATAATTCTTTCACTTTTATACAACCCTGCTTCTTTAATGGTTTCAATTTCTTGTTTGAGTTGTTTTTCTAATGCTCCGTACATGGTATTTGTTTTTCACAAAAATAAAAAACATGGGCTTAATATGATAGCCTAATAAGAATTAAATCAATATTATTGTTTTAAGATCTTAGCATTGAAAATTTGACCCGCAGTATTTTCAATAGCCAACATATACAATCCAACTGTTAAATCAGATAAGTTTATTAAGGTACTATTTTCAAGAGAATGTGTTTGTAAAAGTTTTCCTTGTAAATTATAGAGTAAAACCTTTTTTAAAGGAATGATGCTATTTGATTGAATAGTTAACTCCTCTGATACAGGGTTTGGATACAACTTAAAGTGAGGTTGATTCGAAAGCGTTTTAGCGATGCCGCTGATGACCCCTTTGAGCTGTATGTAAAACATTTCTATTCCACCTTTTGAATTGCCTACAGCCATACACAATGCGCCATTTTGATTGAGTGCACCTGCAAAAACAGAACTTCTTTTGCCAAATTTAATTGGATAACTAAAGCTAGAAATGTCTTCTTTAAACAGGCTATTTAAAGGTTCATAAATTCTTCCTGGCATTAAATCAAAATTAGGATAAACCGTTACTGAACCATCATTGCCACCTAATAGCAACTCTTTTTTTCCATCATTGTCTAGGTCACATACAAATGGAGCTGAATATCCGTCAAAATAATATCTAGAATCACCGTAATCAAAAAAGTCGGCACTACTAATGTTGCCAATAGAATCTAAATCAGGTTTGCTATTGAACAGTGGTACTGTTGCTGATCCCTTGTTTTGAAAATAAACCAAACTTCCATTTTTTCTACCTGCAACAATGTCTAAAGCACCATCATTGTTCATATCTATCAGTTGAGGTGTAATATAGGTGCCACCATACATATTAAAATAGGAACTTGATATCTTTTCAAAAGTATTTACCATGCCTGTTGCACTTGTATTTTGGAAAAAATGAAAATTCCCATTTAAATCACCTATTAATAAATCGGGTTTGCCATCTCCATTTAAATCGCCAAAGCATGGATGCATTTGATAAATACTATTTACACCTGCATTTGAGTTGATAGAAAGAAAGTTTGTATCAACTAATTCAAAATAAACTTGTTTTTGGGTTGATTTGTTTAAAAATAATACCAACCTATCATTGGCATTTTTTGTTTGGGTGTATTCTCCTTGTGTACAAATAATTAAATCAAGGTCATTGTCAGCATCTACATCTATAAAAATTGGTTTAGCACCGCTCCCTAAATCGAGCATGGTACTGCATAAAAAATGCTCATTTACAAATTGATATTTGTCTTGATTATTGGTCCCAATATTTTTATAATAGTGCACCATATTACTTGTACGACCTCCAATTTCAGCATTGGGAGCAAGTAATAAATCTTTTTTTCCATCTGCATCCACATCTATTTTATAACCAGCAGGAAATATGTCAATAGCTACCGCTTTGGACTCACTCGGAAAAGCAGTATCCTGAGCCACTATAGAATCTCTACCTAAACTATTTTGCCATTTGCCATTTTGTAACAACAACATTGAACTGTAACCAACATCGCCATACAAAACATCTTTGGCGCCGTCTCCATTGGCATCTATCAAACAAACAGCGCTTCCGTTGTGTGCTCCATTGGCTTTATAATTAGAATAACAGGGAGAATTGTCATGCAATTTAAACCCATTTTTATTGACCAAATAACTGGTGTATCCCCAGCATTCATCTCTGAAAACAAAAAGTAAAGAGTCGTTTTTAAATCCTTTATCTACACTCACATTTTGCGCATATGAAAAGGTATTTTTACCATATCCAAAATACAGTAAATCTAAATCTCCATCGTTGTCCATATCATCTATAGCAGGTATATCCATATTTTGAATACCTATATTAGATGGGGGTAAGGCTAATGTACCTGTATCAAACAATTGGTTGATGGATTGATAAAAAGAAAGTTGATTCCCAGAACTGGTATTTTTTAAATACCTTATTCCATGGGTCCAAATAGGTTTATCTTTTTCAGGTTGGGCATTCAAATCAACCTCAGTAAAAATATCGGGTTTGCCATCTAAATCATAATCCCGTAACAATGCCCATGAGTTTAGTCTTGGAAATTGAACCGCATATTCGGGGGCAAATAAAAATTGAGAATTGGTATTTCTAATAAATGTATGAACAGTGTTTCCGGAGCGGTCGAATACAAACAAATCTTGTTTGCCATCATTGTTCAAATCTATTTCAGAAAATTGAGGAGAATTTAAACCACCAGTAAAAGCATTTAAAAGGGTATCAGAACCAAATGGTCTTTGCATTTTTGCCTGTTTATCTCTAATAAAATAAAGTGGCTGACTAAATGCAGTGTGCAGATTCAAAAAGCAAATAAAGAGTATACTGAAGATTTTCATGGATGATGAAATTTGTTGTAAATTTAACTTAATTGCCTCTCAGAAAATGAATACACTAAAATATGACTATTGAAGCGATTTACCAACGGTTTTTAACACACCCTAATATATGCACCGATACGCGTAAAATTACAGCTGGCTGTTTCTTTATCGCTTTAAAAGGCGCCAATTTCAATGGAAATACATTTGCAGAGAAGGCTATAGAAATGGGAGCGGCCTGTGCATTGGTAGATGAATTCTCCTATTTTAAAGACAACGGAAAGTATATTTTGGTTGAAGATTGTTTAAAAACTTTACAAGAATTAGCGAGTTACCACCGCCTACAATTAAATATTCCAGTAGTTGCTATAGTAGGTTCTAATGGGAAAACCACAACAAAAGAGTTACTCTATTCTGTATTGAGTCAAGGATTCAAGGTGCATACCACACCTGGTAATTTTAATAACCATATTGGTTTGCCTTTAACGCTATTGCTGTTAAATGCTTCACACCAAATTGCTGTGATAGAAATGGGTGCAAATCATGAAGGGGAAAACTGGCTATTATGTGAAATAGCTAAACCTAATTTGGGGTTAGTCACCAACAATGGAAAAGACCATTTGGAGGGTTTTGGAGACCTTGAGGGCGTAAAACGCTCAAACAAAGAACTGTACGATTATTTACAATTAAACAAAGGGGTTGCATTTGTAAACAAACACGATAGGTCATTGGTAAAAATGGCTGAATCAGTTTCAAATATCCAAACCTATGCAGCCAATTATTTAGACAACAATATAGCTGCAGATATTAGCTTACAGGCTATTCAATTGCAACCAAATATTCAATTTCTTTTGGGAAATAATTTATTAGTAGAAAGTGTGCTAAGTGGCAGTTATAATTTTGATAATATTGCTGCGGCAGTTGCCATTGGCATCTATTTTAATTTAGACACTGTTGCAATTGCTAAAGGAATTGAGGCCTATAAGCCAAGTAATTTGCGTTCACAAATAATAGAAAAAATACACAATAAAGTATTTTTAGACGCTTACAATGCCAACCCAAGTAGTATGGAGTTGAGTATCAAAAATTTTATGGCCATGCCTGGGGAAAATAAAATTTTGGTACTGGGTGATATGTTTGAGCTGGGCAAGTTTGAAGCGGAAGAACACCAAGCTATCATAAATTTATGTGTAGCACTCGGATTAACAGCAGATCAAGTTTGGCTTGTTGGCAAAGCATTTACCAATACCCAAGCAAGCTTTAAAAAATTCCCCGATACCCAAACATGTATTCAATTTTTACAATCCAACCCATTGGAACATGCATTTGTGTTTTTAAAAGGTTCTAGGGGAATGAAACTAGAAAATCTACTTGATGTGATTGGGTAATATTTTAACCTGTACAAAAAAGCCCCGCAACGAAGTTGCGGGGCTTTTTTACGAAATTCATTTTAAACCTTAATTACCTTTTTTGGTCATATCTCCAACACGGTCCATCACACATCTGAAACCAATATTAGCTGTTGATTGCTCTTGGTCTAAATACCTTCTAGTACCTGGGCTCATAAAATATGCCCTATCCGACCAAGAACCACCTTTGTAAACTCTGGCTGCGTTATCAATTAATGAGGTTACACCAAAATCGTACTTCTGTTCTAAGTCTGTATATTGAAGTTCATCTTTGAAACCAATGTTATCTGATCTTTTGTAATTTCTCCTCTTGCTATTGTCTTCTTCAGTCACATCAATATAAATTAAACGGCCTAAGCTGTCCTTTTCAGAAATGTACCCATCAGCATCTTGTTTGTATTTTTTGTAACTATTACCACGATAAGGGTTAAAACCTGTCATGTCTTCTAAATTCAATGGGCGGTATACATCGTTGGTCCACTCACTCACATTACCTGCCATATGGTACAATCCTGCATCGTTAGGTAAAAAACTTTCATCTTTAACCTTGTAAGTATAAATGGCTTTGTCATTTAAATTACCTGCAATACCTGCTCCGTCACCACGACCACGGGTATAGTTTGCATACATTCTACCTCTAGACTTCTCTGAATCACTCCTACGTAATGTTAAGCCATTCCAAGGGTAAATGCGTTTTACATCAATGTTCTCGTTAAATGATGCTGTTTTGTAACCGTTGGCAGCATATTCCCATTCTGCTTCTGTTGGTAAACGGTAGCTAGGTAATAAAATACCGTCTTCCATTCTCACCTGTCTGGTTTTTCCACCTGGTGCATAATCTCTCAACTCTTTTTTAACTGAAGGAGTATACAATCCTAACAAATAAGCTTCTGTATTGAAATTTTGTTCGCCAGTTTGTTTTTGAATATCCAAATTGATTAAACCTTCGCGAACCATGATCATTTCGTTTACACGGTCTGTTCTCCATTTACAATATTCATTGGCTTGTACCCAACTCACTCCTACTACTGGATATTCTCTGTAGGCTGGGTGTCTCAAATAATACAACACGTATGGTTCGTTGTACGACAATTTATTTCTCCAAACCAAAGTATCTGGCAATGCATTTTTATAGATAACTGGATTATCTGCATATTGACGCATGATCCAATGTAAATATTCCAAATAATGGAAGTTAGTTACTTCCGTTTCGTCCATGTAAAAACTGCTCACCGAAATTCTACGTTTTAGATTGTTGTGGTCATAAGTTAAATCTTGTTCACTTGCGCCCATGGTGAAAGTTCCACCTTCAACAAATACCAAACCCGGACCGGTTTCTTGCTCTTTGAATTTGTGCTTTTC
>CANHRW010000064.1 GCA_947462865.1 Bacteroidota bacterium
CCATTTTTATTAAATTTAGTGCATTCAGTTCCAAGTGTTACATAATTACTTACAGGAAAATTTAATGTGGGAGACCCAACATAGGGTGTACTTTGCAGCTGAAAATGTAAGTGTGGTTCTGGTGAACGACCAGAGTTGCCAATAGCTCCAATTGTTTTGCCTTTTGCAACCCATTCTCCCTCTTGTACTTTTATGGAGCCTGGTTTTAAATGTGATAACTTGCTGTATAAAAAAGGGGCATGTTGTATAACGATTGTATTTCCCCAGTTTTCAGTTAGGTTTACCTGATTGATGCCATTGTCTTTAATATGATCTGTTATTTTTACAACTGTTCCTTCAGCAGGTGCTACAACTGGTAGGTTATAACAATAATAATCTTCAACTAACATGCCTGGTAGACGGTAGGTCCTGTTTTCTGCATCTGTAGTATCAAAGTCCCAGGCATACTTCCAATCAGAAAGGTGAGTGATTCTTCCTTCGTGACCTTGTGATATTCTCATGCTACCAATAATTGGCAAATGAATTTTAAAATTTGAGCTCCCAGTAAATCGTTTTGATTTATTTTGATAGCTATATAAATTCTTTTCTGGTGATGCAAATTGCTGTGGAGTGAGTTGAAGAAAAACCGCTTTCTCTCTAAAGTATAAAAAAAACAAGAATAAAATGACAAACACATTAAATGGCAATGAAAGCAGTGGCAATTGGAATACACTTAGAATTTTATCTGAGCCAATTCCTATGATTGCTATAGTAGGTGCAATGAGCATGGACAATACATATGACCATTTACTTGGAATCAAGTAAAAGCCTCCTAAGGCCATACCTGTTAAAATAAAATTAAAGCCGATAAATCCATAATTGAGGTCATTCATATTGGCACCAATGATTTGGTAAAATACATACCCTGAAATGAAGCTCAATATAGATAGCGTAAAAGCAATTCTTGAATGAATTAAAATAGCAACAGAAACCAAAATGCCTGCACCCAAGCTGTATTGAAATAAAACAGCACCCAATGACCTAAAATAGACAGCTATTACTGGTGCAATAGGTAAATGTTCAATAGACAAATAGGTATTGAGTAAATGCTCTCCTCCAACACGGTACAAGTGGTTGAATACAAACAATTCATTCAAATTAGGTGCTAAATTACTCAAACCAGTGGTTGCCAATTTCAGCAGCCAAACACAAGCCAAAAATGGCAAACTTAAAAAGGGGAGGTTTTTTTTACCGAGTATATTTTCAATGGCAATAGTTAGCATCAAACACAAAATACTGCCAGTCAACAATATGAAAATTAAATAAGTGCTCCAAGTAAATGTATGCCCAATAAATAATCCAGTTAAAAGGGCGTTGTAACCCAGTGTACCTGATTTTATCTTAACTTGGTTAAGTTGAAATAAATAAGCAATGGCATTGGTAACTAAGGTCATTGCAAGCCCACAACTGCCTGCAATAGGGTCAATAAAGCTTGCAATGCCAATGAGTAAACCTGTTAGTTGGTTGGTAGAGAGAAATAACTGAGCATAGCTATTTGACAATCCTTGGAAAGACAGACTTGTTATTTGCTTGCTACTTTTAATCATTTATGATAAGTTAAATTCTTTTAAATATGCAGGCATTTCTTCAATGTTGTTAATGTATTCCAATGTTTCTTTGTTTCTGATTAGATGAACTTTGCTATCCATGTCTATCATTACAACATTAGGTCTCATGGCAATGAATTGCATCCATTGCGTCATGTTGTATGCACCAACTGAATGAACAACTACATTGTCGCCTTTTTTCATTGGAGGCAAGGTAATATTTTCTCTGATGACATCAATATTCATACACAAAGGACCATACACCACACCATCTTCGGTGTAATGACTGAATTCTTGAGCAGGAGAAAGTTTGTGTTCGTACCAGAACGAAGTAAACAAAATATTTACACCAAAATCCATAATGGTAGCTCTGCGGCCATCACTCAATCTTTTGTTTGCCAATACGGTTCCACATAAAGAACCTGCATCATCTATCAAGGCTCTGCCTGTTTCTAAAATTAATAGAGGCAATTCTTGTTTGCTGTATTCTGCATTCAGCAAAGCACTACAAATGGCTTCTGCATAATCATCAAAGCTAGGAGAACTTACATTGCCTTGAAGGTATGAGCCTCGTAAAGTGTTCTTAGAAGCAAAGCCACCACCTAAATCTATATAAGAAATTTTCTTATTGAATTTTGCATGTATATGGTAGGCCAAATCGGCCAATTTAGATGCGGCAATGGCATAGGCATTTGCGGTTAACATGAAAGTTCCAATATGACAATGCAAGCCCACCAAATCCATTTGGTCGTTTAAAATGATTTTATTGATGGCATCCCAAGCCTGACCAGTTTCGTAATTGAAACCAAATCGGTCCCACATAGGGTAAACTCCCGTATCCATATTCACACGAATGGCAACTCTAGGTCTTTTGTTCACTTCTTTGGTGATTTCCATTAGCCTGTACAGCTCGTCTAAATGGTCAATATGAATCAAAGAATTGTGGTCAATGGCTAATTTTAAATCATTGTCTGTTTTATCAGGACCATTGAATATGATTTTATTGCCTGGAACCCCATTTTGAAGCGCCTTATTGTATTCAAATCCTGAAACTACTTCTGCCCAAGAACCTTCTTGGTGAAACACATTACAAACTGCATTGATATAATTGGTTTTGTAACTCCAGGCCATTTGTACCCTCGGATACCTGTTGGTAAAAGCTCTTTTGCAATCTTGGTAGGTTTGGCGAATGGTTCTTTCTGAAATCACAAATAGGGGAGAACCATATTTTTCGATGAGGCCTTTTACTGAAACGCCATCAATATGAGTTACTGGATTGTATTCAGTTCTCGTTCCAAATTTATTCATCATGCCAGTGTTTAATTTTTTAACTACTGGTCTTTCGTATCTTAATTTTTCCATAAGTTTTATGATAGTTCTCCCATTGTGGAGATTTGTTCAAATTCTTTTAAATCGACAACTAAATCGTATGAGTAGCGTATAAACATTTTACCAACCTCGTAGTGCTTGAATGGAGTGATTGTTTCTCCTAATGCCATTCTTACTAATGCTTCAGGGTGGTTCTGTCCACATCCTTTTGCCAAATACACCCATGCCGGAAAACGTGGGTTAATTTCTAACAGATAATATTCGTTTTCGGCGTTTTTAATAAATTCTAGTTCCATTCCCCCTCTCCATTTAGAGGATGCAATGAGTTTATTTGCAATTTGAACCAATTTGTCATCATCTAATGAAATGCCCGCCCATGCTTTGCCTTTGTCTGTAATGTATAGCTTTCTCATTGGAACAGCTCCAATGGCATTTCCATTTCCATCTCCAAGTGCAGTAACATTGACTTCACTGCCAAATACATATTGTTGAATGATAATTGGCAATCCCCATTTTGAAGTAAGCTTGTTGAAATAACTATGAATTTGCTCTATGTTATAAGCAACGTATGCTTCGTAAAATTTGCCCTTCACAACTATTGGGAAGGAAAACTCATTCAGCAAAGCTGGAATTTCAGCTGTACTAAAAATCATTTTACTGTATGGAACTTTGATACCATGTTTTAAGCCAAACTCAAATAAATTTGATTTGTGCCTTTCGTCAAATTGGTCTTGAGT
Source organism: Bacteroidota bacterium (assembly GCA_947462865.1). Taxonomy (GTDB): domain Bacteria; phylum Bacteroidota; class Bacteroidia; order UKL13-3; family UKL13-3; genus CAISCU01. Next base: position 3,653 of record CANHRW010000064.1, read on the forward strand.
GGGTAAAAACATTTTTATGCCAAACTCCGCTAGCAATCGAGGTTCAAGTTTCATGAAATTACTCAATTCTGCATCAAAATTTGGAATGATGACAGCAATGTTTTCGCATTGATGGATGTATGAAATTCGTTCAATGAGTGCATCGGTTCCAGCTGATGGAAAAGGAACTTGGTAAGATTTATCTACCAAATTGTGCATGTACAAACCTGGTTCCAGTGCTTCATACGAAAGCCCAATTATTCTGACATCAAAAATGGTACTTTCTTTCAATGCTCTAATAACAGGAATTCCTGGCCCTGGACTGTCTATATTATTCAGCCCTGAAACTGCAATGGTAAGCTGTTTTTTTACTGTCATGATCAATCTTCTGCTATTTGTGAATTTTGAAGCAGAGTTGAGAAGTCATAAAAATCTTTTTCAAATGTTGACTCATCTACTGCATAGCGATTCAAAATGGTTTGTTTGATTTCGTCTTTGTTTTTATCTTCTTTCAATAAATGGATGATTTCAAACCCAATTGGATTGGTTGAAAATGAATCTCCGGTTGTAGGATTAAAGATAAATCCAGATTCACTGATGGCGATGTTTTTTTTAATTTTCATATAAGTCGCTTTTGCTTCGAATTACTTTAAAAGTAAATTGTGTTACGTTACAGAATTATTTAATGAATGTATATTTTTAGGGAATTAATTCATCTAAAGGAGTTCTAGGCTTTATTTTGAGGGCTTTGAATTCACTGACACTCATACCAGTTACTTGTTTAAATTGGTTAGATAAGTGCTGTACACTGCTATAACCCATTTGATAAGAGATTTCACTCAAAGTCATTTCATTGTAACTCAAGAGTTCTTTCACGCGCTCTAACTTTACCAAAATAATATATTTCTCAATGGTATGTCCAGTTGTATCACTAAAGTGCTTGCTGATGTAGGCATAGGATTTTCCAATTTTATCGCTCAAGTAATCAGAGTTTCGAATGATGGTATTGAGGTTATTTCCAAAGTAAATCATTTCTAATACAGCCAATTTAATTTGCTCAATCAATTGCTGCTCTTTATCTACTAAAATCTCGAAACCCGCATGCTGAATGGCTATTTTTAATTCATTTTTTAGAGCTGGTTCAATCGGTTTTTGAAATTCTATGCAGCCTAAATTTACTTTGTTAAATGGTATTCGCATCTCTTCCAAAATATTCTGTATAGTTTGGATACAACGTTTACTGACCATGTTTTTTATGTAAATAGGCTGTGGCATCTATCACAATAATAAAAGCTTTTTGCTCAAATGTTTGTTAAGGATTACAGCATTTTGTTATATTTTTTAATGTGGGCAAAAAATCATTAAATATTTTTTGATTCCAGCAATGCTTGCAATTACATTCGTATTAAAATAAGTAAAATGGAAAACAAAGAACCAGAAAATAACCAACTCAATATAGAATTGACTGAGGAAATGGCCGAGGGTACCTATTCAAATTTGGCAATTATTACGCATTCAAATTCAGAATTTGTACTTGATTTTATCAGAGTGATGCCAGGAGTTCCAAAAGCCAAAGTAAAATCTAGAATCGTACTAACACCTGATCATGCTAAAAGACTCATGTTTGCATTGAATGACAATATCAGAAAATTTGAAGAGCACAATGGTGACATTCAAATCAATGAACAAGCGCCACCATACCCAATGAACTTTGGCGGGTCTATGGGGCAAGCATAATTATATATTCGCTTAAAAAAAGAGATGGGCGGGCCAAAGGCCCGCCCATCTCTTTTTTTAGACCCATCTAATTAGTTGATTCCAAATCCGTAATAACCTTTAGACCCATCAGGGTTTATTCCTTCTAACAACACGCCACCTTTTCTGCCTTCAAGCGCTGTTTTAACTTCAGAACTGTTAGCTACATTGGTTTTATCTATTTGAGTAATGACAAAACCAATAGGAACACCTGCTTTTTTCAATGGACTTTTTTCACCAATCTTTTTAACTTTTACTCCGTTTGAAATTTTGAGTTTAAGTCTCTCTTCTCTTGCTATGGTTTCGAATTCACAATCTAAAACTTTATTGGACTCCATTTTTTCAGACTTCACAATGCCTGTTTTTCCATCTTTATTTTTGAGAGTCACCTCAAATTCAAGGGCTTTGTTGGTTCTTAAAATACCTACTTTTATTTTTTCACCTGGGCTTCTTTTGCCTACCTTTTCCTGTAGTTCATTGGTGCTATTAACAGCTTCTCCATCTACCGAAACAATCACATCTTTGTCTTTAATGCCAGCATCTTCAGCTGCCGATTTCTCGTTTACTTTGGCAATGAAAACGCCTTTTACTTCTTTTAGTCCTTCCTTATCGGCCAATTCACTAGTTACATCTTGAATTTGAACGCCCAATAATCCTCTTTGAACTTCACCGTATTTTAACAAATCAGCAATTACTTTTTTCATTAAATTTACGGGAATGGCAAAAGAATAGCCTGCATATTGACCTGTTTCACTGGCTATGGCGGCATTGATTCCAATTAGTTTACCGTCTGCGGCAACCAATGCGCCTCCGCTGTTTCCTGGGTTTACGGCTGCATCGGTCTGAATAAATGCTTCAATGGCATATTGTGTTTCAGGATTTCTTGGGTCTCTAAGTAAATTCAAGCCCCTTCCTTTTGCACTGACAATACCAGCGGTAACTGTAGAAGTCAAGTTAAAAGGATTGCCAACAGCCAATACCCATTGCCCAACTTTCACATCGTCTGAATTACCCTGAATGGCAAAAGGGAGGTTCTTTTCATCAATTTTTAAGAGGGCTAAGTCAGTGTTTCTGTCTTTACCAATCAATTCAGCAGCATATTCTCTTTTGTCATTCAATACCACTTTAATTTTACTTGCACCATCTACTACATGGTTGTTTGTAACAATGTAGCCATCAGGTGAAATTATAACTCCTGAACCAGAACCACCTCGTGGAATCATTTGTTGTGGCTCTATTTTAAAGCCAAAGTCTTTGAAAAATCCATAGGGGTCATTTAATTGAGCATTTTCATTTTTAGCTCCCTCTACAGTGGTTAAAATATGAACAACTGTTGGCGTAACCAGTTCAGCAACTGAAACAAAGTCAGGTCTGTCAGATTCAACTGAAAGGCTGGCATATTTTGCCATGTAGGCTTCGGTAAATGCAGTTTCAGATTTTTTATCGAAAAGCTTTCCAATACCAATTGCTGCAAGCCCTCCAAGGGTTGCAACCAATACAAATGTTAAGATTTTTCTAGTATTCATATTTTTAAGATTTTTATTTCCCTTTTCAAAAATTATTCCAAATTTGATAAGATTTAAAACGCAAGCAGAATGGCTTTTATTGTTTGTATAGATAAATCGTAATTTACTGACGAAAAAGTTTTTATAATCCGTTTAATTTATCAATTTTGAACCTGTGCATCTCGATCCGGAAACATACCATTATATTTTTGAAAAATACCTGAGGGCTGAGTTGGGTCAATCCGAATTGGAAATATTTGAGGAAAAACTCAATCAGGATCCAGCATTTCAAAAGCAATTTCAGCAATACAAACTTCACAGAACAGAAATTCTTAAAAGAGAATTAGCAGCATACGAAGCGCCTATCATTGCCTCCAAATCACCCAAAAGTATGGGTTGGTTGTATTTAATGGTTTCAATTTTAGGTATTGTGTTAGTCGTTGATTCCTATTTCAATACCAAAAACCAAGATTCGACAAATCCACCCAAAAGCATCATTAGCAGGTCAATAGGTTTGTTTAAGCCGAGCAAAAAGACAATTCAATCAGATAAAATTAGCAAACCAGAAAACATTTCATCAACAGCAGAAAATACAAACTTAATCTTAGCATCAGATTCATTGTTAAACATCATTGACTCAGATTCTTTTCGTACAAACTCGCAACAACCTCATGTTTATGTACCCATTCAACTAGAAGATGAAGTGTTTGTTGCAGATAGCAATTTTGAATGTTTCCCCTATTCGGTATGGAATGAATTATTGGAATCGGTCTCTTACGAGGTAGATTCAGTACTTTCAGATTCAATCATGATGACGCGATCTGTATTGATGTTATCTAAAAAGAAACAACCTAAATCACAACCCGTTTTGGTTGAATACTGGCAATCAGCCAATCAGTTCAAGGGCTATGTGTTCAATGAGCATAAACTTGTATTGTATGGGATAGCTACACAAACTAATTTTTACCTGTTGTTTGATGAAGATAAATCAGCCTATTTCATGATTCAAAATGCCCGAATTTTTCAATTGACTCAAAACAATCTTTTACACCGAATACCACTATAGTGAATCAAATTTTTTATAAATACCAAGGAACCGGAAATGATTTTATTTTAATTGATGATAGGGACAAAACATTTCCAGCTACTGATCAACAACTAATTGCACATTTGTGCCATAGAAGGTATGGAATAGGAGCAGATGGCCTCATTTTACTTCAATCCGATGAGCATTCAGATTTTTACATGCAATACTTTAACAGTGATGGCTCAGAAAGTACCATGTGTGGTAATGGCGGGAGGTGCATTGCTAAATTTGCTCATGACTTACAAATTGTTTCAGAAAGTTTAAAATTTAGAGCCATAGATGGTATGCATGAAAGTCATATCAATGGCAACGATTTGGTTGCCCTTCAAATGAAAGATGTAACAACTGTTTTAGAAGAACCCAATGGCGTTTTTATATTAAACACAGGTTCGCCACATTATGTACAATTTATCAATGACAACATTGCACAAATAGACATTGTACAAATGGCAAGAGCAATTCGGTATTCTGAAAGATTTGCCAAAGAAGGAATCAATGTGAATTTTGTTCAGGTAATGCCAGATAATAGTTTGGCCGTTAGAACCTATGAAAGGGGAGTAGAGGATGAAACCTACAGTTGTGGTACAGGAGTTACCGCATCAGCTATTGCATTTGCCTCAATTCAAGACCGAATTTTACCCAGTTATACAGTAAGGTTGGGTACGCCTGGTGGCGCACTTCGGGTAACATTTGAAAAAACTGAAAACGCCTCATATAAAGCAATTTGGCTAGAAGGGCCTGCAAAATTTGTTTACCAAGGAGTTTATACACTTTAAACTTTTTTTAAATTGATTTCTTACTTACCTTAGCTAACTTAATGTAAGTAGTTTTTGATTGTAGTTAACACACAACCCTTTGCTTTGGTATTCACTTTGGTGGAGCATGCCCAATTGGGCTTAATGCTTGAGCCTCATGTTGTTCAGCAGAATAGCAAAGGTGCCTTTACGCTTACACACCAACGGGTATTTTCAAAAACTGCAGATTACTTTTCAAAAAACATTTCTGAATCAGAATTTGAAATCATCAAAATTCTAGATGAAGTTGATGACGATTTCTTGTTCCGAAAATTCAATACAGAAACCAAGAAAAAAATAAGAACTGCTGAGTTTTTCAATAAACATTGCCCCACACAGTTATTGGAAGAAAAAATCAAACCTTTTTTTCAAGCAAAAATGAACAAGGTGTTTGAACTGTTAAGAGGCAAACACATCTACAAAACGGGCAATGACAACAATCCCATTTCCCAAAAAATAACCATTGCTGAAGAACCAGCCCAGGTACTCTTTCATTTCAAACAAAACGAAGACGGCATTCGCTATTACCCAACCATAAAGTATCAATCCGAAAAAATAGAATTCATGTACAAAGGATCTCTATTGGTAGGATTGTTTCCGGCTTGGTTATTGGTGAACAATCAATTGTATTCTTTTGCTAAAAAATTAGATGGCAAAAAATTACAACCCTTTTTAAACAAGAGATACATTTTAATTCCACAAAATGCAGAAGAAAATTACCTGCAAAAATTTGTATCTCACCTAGTTGAAAAATACGATGTCAGGTCTGACTGTTTTGGCATTCAAACCCTTTCAGGCCAATTCAAAGCAGTTTTGCAAATGGTACATTTTTATGAA
>CANHRW010000065.1 GCA_947462865.1 Bacteroidota bacterium
AATTGTACTCACGAACCTGGCATTTGGAAGCACCTACGAATACCAAATTTTTTTGAACAAAAAAACTCCATTTAAAGCCAATTACCCATTTACTTTTAAAACCAAAACTTTATGGGAGTGGAGAACTCCAGCCCCTGATTTTAAATTCATGTTTGGCTCATGCTTTTATGTGAACGACAGTGCTTATGACAGACCTGGAAAGCCTTACGGACAAGGCACTTCTATTTTAACATCTATGGCCAATACCCCTGTTGATTTGATGATTTGGTTAGGCGACAATACATACATGAGAGAAGCCGATTACACCTCTAAGAGTGGTATAGATTACCGGTATCAACATACCCGTTCAGAAAAAAACTTACAGGCATTTTTGGCAAAAACACAGCATTATGCAACTTGGGACGACCACGATTATGGCGACAACGACGGCAATGAAAGTTACGACCTAAAAGAACATACCAGAAAAACCTTCATTGATTATTGGGGCAACAAAACCTTTGGAGAAAACAACACTGGGGTATACAGCAATTTTAAATACAATGATGCTGCCTTCTTTTTATTAGACGATAGAAGCTTCAGAACTGAAAGCGATATCGATGAAACGAAAACAAACAAAACCCAATTGGGGGCAACTCAATTAAATTGGTTAAAAAACAACCTAAAACACAGCAGAGCCCCATTTAAATTTGTATGTGCAGGTGGACAGGTTTTGAATAAGTACACAGACAAAGAATCATTTAACTTGTATCAGAAAGAAAGGAAAGAACTGTTAGAATATATTGTAGACCAAAAAATCAGTGGCGTGGTATTTTTAAGCGGCGACAGGCACCACACAGAAATACTAACAGATAGTACTTATATCAACGAATTGGGTTATCCTTTTATTGACATTACCTCTTCGCCATTGAGCGCTGGAGTTTCGAATGTATTAGAAATAGAAGAAGCCAAAAACCCACAAAGAATTCAAGGAACTTTGGTAGTAGATAACAATTACTGCACCATTACAGTATTTGGTAATAAAAAGGGTCAAAGACAATTAGAAATAAACTGTTTTGATAAAAACGGTAAAGTCATTTGGACCCATCAAATTCATGAAAAAAACCTCAAAGCCAAATACAAATAAGCCCGCAAATTGTATCGTTATTTTTTATAACTTGCACACAAGGGAAAATGAATCCTTTTGAGTGATATGGAAGAGAATGCTAAAATTATTCAAGACAAGTTTATACAGCAAATAAAGTCGGCATTGCCAACCAATGTTTCTTTTGTTGACGAGCTCGCCGATTTGTTGTCATTGAGTACAGACAGCGCATACAGAAGAATACGTTGCGAAACACTCTTCAATATAGCTGAAATAACACTGATTTGTAAACACTTCAAGGTCTCGTTTGAACCAGAATTACAACATTTAGCCAATAAAGTGAGTTTCGATTATTTGAAACTCGACGACAAAAAAGACAACTTTAAATTATGGCTGCATGCCATGGGAAACGATATCAAAAAAATTTCGACTTCAAGCTCAAATGAAATTTTATATGCAGCCGATGATGTACCTGTATGGCATCATTTTTTTAGTGATGAGATGATTTCTTTCAAACTATTTTATTGGCTCAAATGTATTTTGTGTGCACCTGAATTCAGCGATAAATTGTTTGACCCAAAAGAAATTGATTATGATTTAATTACTTATGCCAAGGAGCTGCTTAATAACTACAACAAAACAACTTCTATAGAAATTTGGACCGAAGACACCATAAACAGTACACTCAAACAAATAGAATACTTTTGGGAGTCTGGTTTTTTCAAAAAGAAATCAGATGCGTTGTTGATTTGTGATTTGTTGAATGAAGAAATCAATCAACTACAAGAAAAAGTTGCCAAAGGAAACAAAATGGGTGATGCCTCAAACCCCGATAATTTCAGGTTTTATAAGAGTGAAGTGATGATTGGTAACAATAGTATATTGGCAAACATTGGCACCACTAAAATTGCTTATGTGAGCAACAATACATTCAACATGATGAGCACTACCAATGCCGATTTTGTAAACGAAAATGAACATTGGCTAAAAAATTTAGTTAAAAAATCGACCCTGCTCAGTGGCATAGCAGAAAAACAAAGGAATCAGTTTTTTAGGTTAATGCGTGACAAAATAGACCGTGTAAGAAACAGCATTCAATCAGAAAATTAAATCAATTGCTTTTGAATTCTTTGTAGAGCAAGTTGGTATTCTTGTATCAATTCTTTCATAAAAACAGAAACAGGTTTAATGGCTTTTAACTGAGAAGATACTTGTCCTATCTCCAATTCTCCCTCCGTTAAATTGCCCTCCAACATACCCATCCTAGCTCTTCCCTTTCCTAGTATCTCCAATTGCTCATCTTTAGATGCACCAGCAACAATAGCGGCATGAATTTGTTCATAAAACTCATTTTTAATGAGCCTAACAGGGGTTACATCTTTGAGGGTTAATGCGGTTGACCCTTCTTTACAAGCGATCACTTTTTCTTTAAAAAGCAAGTGTGCCGAAGATTCTTCACAAACTGCAAAAGCAGAACCAATTTGAACCCCATCCGCTCCCAATGCCATGGCTGCTAGCATAGCAGAACCAGAAGCAATACCTCCAGCTGCAAGCAAAGGCAAATTGGTAATTTTTCTGATTTCAGGAACCAAACAAATAGTGGTAGTTTCTTCTTTTCCATTGTGCCCACCCGCTTCAAAACCCTCTGCCACCAATGCATCTACACCAGCTTCAATGGCTTTCAAAGCAAACTTAGTATTGGCAATTACATGTACCACTTTAATGCCGTATGATTTTAACCTTGGGGTATACAGTGCTGGGTTGCCTGCTGAGGTAAATACGATAGGTATTTTTTCGTCTATAATGGTTTGAATATGTGCTTCTGCGTAAGGAAACAATAGCGGAACATTTACACCAAAAGGTTTTGTGGTAGCTTGTTTGCACTTTTGAATCTGTTCTTTCAACATGTCGGGCCTCATACTACCTGATCCAAGCAAGCCAAGTCCACCCGCGTTGCTAACTGCTGCTGCCAATTTCCAACCACTACACCAAACCATTCCGCCTTGTACAACCGGAAATTCAATACCAAATAATTGGGTAATTGCATTGCTCATTTTAACCGAAATTTATTTCAGTACTGTCACCAATATTTAAACTCTGAATCATGCCTTTCAGTAAAGCATCATTGCCAATTAACGAACGGTGAAGGATGGCATATTCAATTTGAGCATAAGGGCCGATGATAGAGTCTTTTACTGTTGCATAGTTTAAGATAGCGTTTTCGCCAATAGACACATTTGGACCCACAATACTGTTACTGATTTTACATCCTTCTCCAATAAAAACCGGTGGAATGATAATGGTATTTTCGAATTGATAGGTTGTGGTATCGTAATTTAGCCGCTTTAACAACAAGGCATTGGTATCAATTAAAATTTCTTTTTTGCCACAATCAAACCAATTGTCTACATCAAAGGTTTTAAACTGAACCCCTTGTTCTACCATTCCCATTAATGCATCGGTGAGGGTGTATTCACCGTGCGTTGTTAATTTTTTGGCAATATTGTTTTCAAGCGCTTCAAACAACAATGCACTTTCTTTGATTTTATAAACCCCTACCAAAGCCATATTGCTTTTTGGTATAGTGGGTTTTTCAACCATTTTGGTAATAACGCCTTCATTGTTAATTTCAGCAACCCCAAATAACCTTGGGTCTTCCACTTTTTTAACACCAAGCATTGAGCCGTCTGATTTCAATACCACATCTGCGTTTAAATCCACAATGGTATCGCCAAAAACAATCAAAATTTCATCATTGGGTTGCACATGTTCTTTTGCTAACCAAATGGCATGACCCACTCCTTTTCCGCTGGTTTGAATAACAAATTTTGCTTGAATATCTGGAAACTGTTTGAGTATGTATTGTTCAATTTTATCGCCCAAATAACCAATGATAAAAATAAACTCATTAATACCGTGTTTGTGAAGGTATTCTGTGATATGACCCAGTATAGGCTTACCTGCAATTGGAATTAAAGCCTTAGGCTGTGTATGCGTGTGTGGTCTGAGCCTGGTTCCTATGCCTGCAACAGGTATAATTGCTTTCATCATTTTTGAAAATAATTGGATTGTACTGCAAGGTATAATTGCTTTTTTTAAAATGGTATTTAAATTTATACAGTTAGCCGAAAATTATTCATAAAAAAGCTTTTGGGTTTAATGAAGTTCAAATAACTTGCAAGACTAATACTTGATTTATGACAAGAGATACAGAAATTTTTAAATTGATTCAAGAAGAATTACACAGACAAGAAACAGGTTTGGAATTGATTGCTTCAGAAAATTTTGTGAGTAAACAAGTAATGGAAGCCATGGGCAGCGTGCTTACCAACAAATACGCAGAAGGCTTACCTGGTAAAAGATATTATGGCGGTTGTGAAGTTGTAGATATCGTTGAAAACATAGCCATTGACCGCTTAAAGAAAATGTTTGGTGCTGTATGGGCCAATGTTCAACCACATAGTGGAGCGCAAGCAAATGCTGCAGTCATGTTGGCTTGTTTAAACCCCGGCGATAAAATTTTGGGCTTTGATTTGTCTCATGGTGGACACTTGACCCATGGTTCACCTGTAAATTTTTCTGGTAAATTGTATAGCCCTAGTTTCTATGGTGTAGAGAAAGAAACAGGATTAATAGACTGGGATAAGGTTGCACAAAAGGCTGCACATGAACAGCCCAAAATGATTATTTGTGGGGCATCTGCCTACAGCAGAGACTGGGATTATGCCAGGCTAAGAGCCATTGCAGATAGTGTAGGTGCTATTTTATTGGCTGATATCTCTCACCCTGCAGGTTTAATAGTAGGTAAATTGTTAAACGACCCTGTTCCACATTGTCATATTGTGACCAGTACTACCCATAAAACATTGAGAGGACCAAGAGGTGGAATAATTATGATGGGTAAAGATTTTGAAAATCCATGGGGGCACAAAACACCTAAAGGCGAAATAAAAATGATGTCGGCAATGTTAGATGCGGCTGTATTTCCAGGCACACAAGGTGGACCACTCGAACACGTCATTGCATCAAAAGCCGTTGCATTTGGAGAGGCACTCAGCCCAGAATACACTGCATATATTAAACAAGTTCAATTGAACGCACAAAATATGGCTGCTGCATTTACGCAATTGGGTTATGAACTCATTTCGGGTGGCACAGACAACCATTTGATGTTGATTGACCTTCGAAACAAAGGAATAAGTGGAAAAGCTGCTGAAAATGCGCTCATTAAAGCAGACATTACTATCAATAAAAACATGGTTCCATTTGATGACAAATCTCCATTTGTAACTTCAGGCATTAGAATTGGCACATCGGCAATTACAACAAGAGGGTTATTACAAGCAGATATGGAAACAGTTGTTTCATTAATAGACCGTGTGTTGATGAACCCAGAGGATGAAAAAATTCACCAACAAGTAAAACAAGAAGTGAATGCTTTGATGCACCAATTCCCTTTGTACCGCTAATTTAAATTAGAGTTTCCCTTCGTCTGCAAAACTGTAAAAGCCTTGGTTACAAATAATAATGTGATCAGCAACAAATAAATCAAGCAATAGCGCTCCTTCTTTTATTTTCTTGGTAATGGCTATGTCTGCATCGCTTGGGCGATTATTCCCCGATGGATGGTTATGCGCCAAAATAAGCGTACTTGCCAATAAATTTATTGCCTGAGAAAATACCAATTTTGGATCTACTACTGTTCCAGCAGTTCCACCTTCACTGATTTTAACTTTAGAAAGCAGTTTACCTGCACGGTTCAAATACAAAACCCAAAATTGTTCATGTTTTAGGTCCGACATTAAACCAGCTAACTGATTATAAGCCTCTCTGCTATTAGATATAATTGGCTTCTGTAGTACGGCTGAATCTATTTTTCTTCTGCCAATTTCAAAAGCGGCTACCAAAGCAATGGCCTTTACTTTTCCAATTCCTTTAATTTTTAGGTAATCCTGAATGGTAAATTGAGCCAATTCGTTCAAGTTATAGTTGGCTGTTTGGAGTAATTGATTGGATAAATCAATGGCACTTGCACGAGCATTTCCTGCACCTATAATGATAGCTAGCAACTCAGTATTGGTGAGGCTTGATCGGCCTTTGTCGATGAGTTTTTCGCGGGGTCTGTCTTCAACCGATAAAGACTTTATTCCCTTTGATTGGAACATGGGTAGGTTTTTCATACCTACAAAAAAAGGCATGAAAAAAGGCTTTCCTTTTCAGGAAAGCCTTAAAAATATATTTTGCTTGAACTAAGCTTTAGCTTTTTTAGGGCTGGTTTTTTTCTTTTCAATTACTGCAGCAGCAGTGCCTATTTTATTTACAACTTTAGCCAATTTTGATTTTTGGTTAGCTGCTTTATTTTTATGGATGATGCTTCTTTTTGCTAATTTATCAAGCATTGCACTTACTTCTTTCAATAAGTTCTCAGCTTCACTTTTAACGGTTGACAAACGCAAACGCTTAGAAAGTGTACGAGTTGTTTTTGCTTGGTAACGATTGCGTAAACGCTTGGTTGCGCTGTTACGAATTCTTTTTTGTGCTGATTTATGGTTTGCCATATGCTTTAGTAATCAAATTATCCTTTATTGTTCTCAATTAAGGGATGCAAATATAGTGAATAGATTTGAATTCCAAATCTCAAAATAAAATTTATCCTCAAACTGCGAAACTTTCACCGCAACTACATGTGCGTGTGGCATTTGGATTGTTGAAAGTAAATCCTTTTCCGTTTAAACCATCAGAGAAATCCAGTTCGGTTCCAAACAAATACAACACACTTTTTTTATCTGTAACCACTTTAACACCCTCAAATTCAATTACTTCATCTCCATCCTTCACCAAGTCATCAAAATCTAACTTGTAAGACAAGCCCGAACAGCCTCCACTGTCAACACCAACCCTTAAAAAATGCTTGTCGGAATAGCCAGAAGTCTGCATCAGGTTGAAAATCTGATTTTTAGCTTTTTCTGTTACAGTAATCATTGGTAAATTATTTTTACAAAATTAGTGCTTTCTCAAACAACTCACTCATTTGAACTGTCAAATTTTTGTTCGATTTGTGAGGAAACATTCGCATATCCGCCAATTGCATGTTAAATTTGTTCACACATGATTGATTTATCGCGTATTCAAACCATTGGGATAGCCGGAGCAGGAACAATGGGAACAGGCATTGCACAAGTATGCCTCCAAGCGGGTTACAAAGTAGTTTTGTTTGACCTCAACCCACACATGCTCACCAAAGCCAAACAAAGTATAGAAAAAGGGTTTGAAAAATTGGTTGAAAAAGGAAAAATCAGTGCAGAAGCAAGTGAAAAAGCATGTAGTCAAATTGTGTTTACTGAAGATATTTTACAAGTGAAAGCTGAATTGATCATTGAAGCCATCATTGAAAAACTCGAAATCAAACACAGTTTTTTCAAGCAAATGGCCGAAATCAATGGCCCATCTTGTATACTGGCTAGCAACACCTCATCTATACCAATTACCCAAATAGCAGCTCAAATTCCGCACCCAGAAAGGGTTTTGGGTATTCACTTTTTTAACCCTGCCCCCATAATGAAATTGGTAGAAATTATAGCAGGAGTTGCCACCAATCCACAAATTGCTTTATTGTGTAATGAATTAATCAGCAGTATGGGTAAAACCTGTGTCATGGCAAAAGATGCTCCAGGATTTATTGTTAACAGAGTTGCCCGTCACTTTTATGTAGAAAGCCTTAAAGCCTTAGAAGAAAACATTGCTGCTTATGAAGACATGGATGACTTATTAGAGGCAAGTGGATTTAAAATGGGGCCATTCAAATTAATGGATTTAATAGGGGTAGATACCAATTTTTCTGTTACCAGTAGCATGTACCAACTTTTTCACCAAGACAGCAAGTTCAGACCAAGCAGAATACAACAACAAAAAGTAGATGCCGGCCACCATGGCAGAAAAACTGGAAGAGGCTTTTACAATTATGAATAAGAATTGGGTGCTTTTTTGTTTAATCTGGTGTGTGTGTTCTTGCAAAAAAAACACTTTAAACAACCAACAGGCTGACGATTTTTTCAACCCTGTTTATGTAGACTTTTATGTGAACCTAAATTTGCCAGATGCGGCCAATTTAAAATTTCCCAATGGTCACATGTATAGTAATTTTGGGTATAAAGGAATCATCATTTACAATACCGGTTTTTCAGGACCAGAACAATACGTTGCCTTTGACCGAGCTTGCCCCTACCAAACAGATAGTAGCTGCGCAAAAGTAAGCCTCGAAAACAATGGTTTGTTCTTAGCTTGTGGTACCTATTCTGGCAATCAGTTTGTAAAGTGTTGCCATTCTAAATTTTCTGCACAAAATGGAGGAGTTGTTTCGGGTGAAGCAAAAAGGGGTTTGAAACAATATTTTGTAAACAGTTTCGGTGCTCAACTTAGAATAAGTTCCAACCCTAATATGTAAGCAGAATTAGACGTTTATACAAAATACAGCTTTTATTGATGAAAAGTTAAGTAGCAATTCAATGTTTTTTCTATCAATTTTGGCTGCATTAATTCAGGTCACATGAGGCATTTTAAATCTTTTCTATTCGTAACAATTGGCACATTTTTTATAAGCAATTCAGCTGTTTCACAAATAGGTATTGGCACGAACACACCCAACAACTCTGCCAAACTAGAAGTATCGGCAACCAACAAAGGTTTTTTACCTCCTAGAATTGAATTAACAGGTGCTAACGACCAGTCAACCATCAGTAATCCGGCCGAAGGATTATTGGTATTCAATACAGCAAGTGCTGGCACCTCGCCCAATGCAGTTACACCAGGTTACTACTACTACAATGGCGGGGCATGGCAAAGAATCATGAACCAACAACCCGATGCCGTTGTAAATTTTGATAAAACCACACCTAGTACAGCAGGTGCAGTCTTTACACCAAATTTTCCAGCAAGTGCCAATTATGTATACATCAGTTCAGTTGATAACAGCTTATGGTCATACAATGGCAGCACTTATGTTACATATACAGCTCCTTCTAATACAGCTTGGAATTTAAGCGGAAGCACAACTGATGCCGGTAGTAATAAAACTGCAGACATTTATAGGACAGGGAAAGTTGGTATTGGAAATGCTACACCTAGTGCTAATCTAGATATCAATGGAACTATCAAAATAGTAGATGGCAGTCAAGCTGCTAATAAGGTACTTACCTCTGATGCCAATGGTCTAGCTAGCTGGCAATCTCCTTACAGCATTGGAGATTACAAATACTCTGCACAAGGAGCCAACCACAACGGCTGGTTGTTGTGCAATGGCGCAACTGTTTCTAGAGCTACCTATGCCAGTTTATTTGCTTTAATTGGAACTTCGTTTGGTGCAGGAAATGGCAGCACTACTTTCACATTACCTGATTTTAGAGGAAGGGTACCTGGTAGTATTGGAACCGGTTCAGGTTTAACTGCCCGTTCATTGGGTAATAGTGTTGG
>CANHRW010000066.1 GCA_947462865.1 Bacteroidota bacterium
ACCCAACAAGTCAGATTAGTTCCTTGTGCTGAAAAGCATGTGGCTCTACTTGCAGAATTGGGTGCCAGTACTTTTGAAGAAGCATTCTCTCAAACGCATCCTGCAAAAGATTTACAGCAATACATTCAGGAAACATACCAATTAGAAGCTATCAAGGGAAATCTAAAAAAATCGAATGTGCAATACGCGGTTGCCTATTTTGATTTTCAGGATGCAGGTTATGTGAAATTAATTAAGGACAGCAATATTGACGGCCTCATTGGTAAAGCACTCGAGTTAGAGAAAATATATGTTCGTAGCCAATTTAAAGGAAAGAAAGTTGGTGCAGCGCTCATGCAGTATGTCATAAACGAGGCTGTCAAAAATGGCTATTCATGGTTAACCTTGGGAGTATGGCAAGAAAACAAAACAGCCATTGCGTTTTATGAAAAATTTGGGTTCAAAACCATCTCAACTAGAAAATTCAAATTGGGCCAAACAGAGTGCGATGATTTTATCATGGTCAAAGACCTCAGAAATTAATTCTTCTCAAATCTTTCAAAGGTTGCCTTTTCAAGAAATTCTCTGTCATCAGGGTGTGCAATGCTATTGAGCAATAAAGCCCTTTGCTCCATGTTTTTACCAAATAAATTTACCGCTCCATATTCTGTCACAACCCAATGTATATGTCCGCGTGTGGTAACAATACCACCACCAGGTTTAATCATAGGTACAATCCTAGAAATACCTTTCCCGGTTCTAGATGGCAATGCAATAATGGGCTTACCACCTTGTGAAAGGGCAGCTCCTCTAATAAAATCCATTTGGCCGCCAATTCCTGAATACTGGTAGGTACCAATAGAATCAGCACAAACTTGTCCTGTAATATCAATTTCAATAGCACTGTTTATTGCAGTTACTTTCGGATTCATACTGATTATCCTTGGGTCGTTCACATAAGAAATATCCATGCATTTAACAATTGGGTTATCGTCAATAAAGTCGTACAACCTTTTACTACCAATCATAAATCCTGTAACACAATATCCGGGCACCACGTTTTTAAATTTATTGTTGATGTTTCCATTTTGTATCAATGAAATTGCCCCATCTGAAAACATTTCTGTATGAAGTCCTAAATCTCTGTGGTTATTTAAGTTTTTTAAAACATTGTTTGGAATGTTACCAATTCCCATTTGTAAGGTGGCTCCATCCTCTACCAATTCTGCCACATTTTTCCCAATCAAAGCACATACCTCATCTGACCCATCATCATAATTTACTTCTGGCAATGCATCATCAACTTCAATGGCATAATCAATCATGTCTAAAGGCATAAACGCATCGCCATGGGTTCTGGGCATATTGGGATTAATTTGTGCAATAATGAGCTTGGCATTGGCAACAGCGGCTTTTGCAATATCAACAGATGTACCCAAACTCACATAGCCATGTTTGTCTGGTTGAGATACATGAATCAATGCAACATCTAAAGGTAAAATACCTTCATTAAATAATTTTGGAATTTCACTTAAGAAAACGGGAACATAATCTCCCCGATTTGAGTTAACAGCAGCCCTAACCGAAGTAGAAACAAACAATGAATTGATGTAAAAATGACCAGCCAAGTCTTGGTCATTTAAATCCATACCCAGGGTACTTATACTCACCAATTCAACACCTTTTAATTCAGTTTTTCTGTTAAGAATTGCATGCATCAGTTGAATGGGAGTAGATGCACTTCCATGTACAAAAATACGAGTATTGGATTGAATCAGTTTGGCTGCTTCTTGAGCTGTTGTAAACCGGGTCATTTTTTTCATGCCGCAATTTACAAACATGTCTGCTTTTCACACCTACAAAAAAGCTGATTCTTAGCTTAAGTGAACTTATTTTTTATTCCGATCTTTGAGTTGCCTGAGCAGTTCCTTTTTAAAATCATTTTCTGCTTTAAATAGCATGACAACTTTTTGAACGGGTAAAACCTTTTTAAATTCTAAGCTGTAGCGTTTGATCAGTTCTGCCTCATTGTATTTGAATTGGATCAACTCTTGCAAGTATTTCTCTGCATCCGAAGTGCTCAAGGCATTCATTTCCTGTAATTCATCCAATATGCTCAATTTGGCATTACGTCTTAATTTGAGTTGTTCATCATTGAATTTGTTGTAAACAGGCCAAAAACGTTCAGCTTCTTCCGAACTTAAGTTCAGTTGAGTAGACAGAAATCCTACTTTTAAACTTTCTATCTTATCTCGTTTGTTTTTTTGTGCAAGTAAAGGACTAATACCAAGTCCTAAAAGCAAAACCAAGATTGTTATTTTTTTCATAATTACGTTTTTAAATTGATTCTTTTAACTGGTCTAGATGGTCTGATTCTAATAAGTATATTTCTAAATCATTAGGCTTATTTATGTCCTTTAATTCTTGGCACCAACCTGCATCACAAACTATGTTTTCGGTTAACTCTACTTCACTCAAATGCTCAATAATTTCTGCATCTGTAAGTTGGTTAAAATCTAATTCCACTTTTGAAATTGGTTTTGATGGCCAAAAATTCAATCCCAAAATAGCTAAGAAAACCGCTGCAATTCCTGAAACAACCGTTATTTTAAAGATTTTGATCTGTTTGTTCTTTTTGTTTACCCTTTCAATCAGTTGCTTTTTATTGTTACTAAAATAGGTTGGGGGTACTAGAAATCCTGCTTCGAACAATTGTTCAGGCATTTCATCGTTGGGTATCAATTTTAGGCGAACAGCATTATCTGAAAAATAAGTGTCAGGTAAAGAAAAACCAGCATTGTTTTCTTTTAGTTGTTCTATATCGTATACATTTTTATTCATCACCCTCAACTTATTTTCTTTTTGACATGGTTTTCAACTTTATTTACTGCGTGGTGGTACGATGCTTTTAATCCTCCTACACTGGTGCCTAAAATGGAGGCAATTTCTTCATATTTCATTTCGTCAAAATATTTCATGTTAAAAACCAATCTTTGTTTCTCGGGCAAGGTCAAGATGGCTTCTTGCAAAATCAATTGCAAATGGTTTCCATTAAAATAAGGATCTGTTTTTAAGTTCTGAGAAAGACTCTCATGTATGTGCTCAATCGACACAAAACTGTTTTTCTTTTGTTTTTTTAGGAATTGCAAGGCTTCATTGGTTGCAATGGTATATATCCAAGTCGACAACTTACTTTCAGCCCTGAAATTGGATACATTTTCCCATACTTTCACAAAAGTATTTTGTAATACATCATCAGCATCTTCATGTCCAATAACAATTCTGCGAATATGCCAATAAATTTTTTGTTGAAAACAATTGATACAAGTTACAAAAGCCTCCTGCTTGGTGGCCTCGTGCTTGAACATTTTTAACAATGCCGCTTCTTCTTTTGTACTCAATTGTTTTTGCATCTACATCCTAAGATACGTAAATGCCAAAAGGGTTTAATCTACAATTAATTAAACTACATTTTTTATTTCGAATAGTTGCTCCTGAATAAACCCAATTTCACGAATAACCATTGGCAATTCTGAGTCTTCAAAAATTTCATATACACCAGCTATAGCCAATTGGGTATCCATAACAGGTTCTCTATGCTTGCAAACAACAATACATGGAATATTCAATTGATAAGACTCTAGCATACGCATCATTTCTGAGGCATTGGTTTGGTTTAAATACCTGCCGCACAAAAGCAAATCAGGTGGGTTGAACCGCAACTCAAAGTCAATATCTTCTTTGGTTCTTACCCATCTCAGAAAATGTTTCAAGCGACTTTTTGAAAAAGCCTGCTCAATATTTCTAATTCTTTGCTCGTTGGACTCTGCTAACAAAATCCTGATTTCCCAAAATGACTTCATATTTTCTGAATTTGAACCATTACTACTCTTTTTAAACTATTTTTAAGCATAGAAAATCAGACAGTTGTGTGATTTTAAGTACTTAATTCCAACTAGTATTTCCAAAGCCCGTGCCAATATTTGTGGTTTCCCTTTTGTCAAAAAACTGTAGAATCTAAAAACATTTTTGCTTGTAAAAGGTTAAATTGGAAATGAAATTTTAAAGAAATGAAAAAAACATTCCTCATTCTGTTTACAGCCATGACTGTTATTTGGGTTGCTTGTTCTGACAATAACCAATCTAAATCTTCTACGTCAATGAGTCTTGAAGAGCAAAATAACTTACAAACTCAAGCACAGGGTCTATTTAAAACTTTACCAGTTACTGCTGAAAATGTTGGCAATCCCATCAGCAATGAAAAAGTATTGTTAGGTAGGGTGTTATACTTTGATACACGTCTCTCAAAAACGGGTAACAACAGTTGTAATTCTTGCCACAATTTGGCAACTTACGGTGTAGACAACAAAGCTACATCTCCTGGGGACGCTGGTAAAAACGGAGACCGCAATTCTCCAACTGTTTTAAATGCGGCATTACACATTGCTCAATTCTGGGACGGAAGAGCTAAAGATGTAGAAGAGCAAGCCGGTATGCCTGTTTTAAATCCAGCTGAGATGGCTTTACCTGATAAAAAATTCTGTGTTGAAAGATTGGCTAAAATACCGGGCTACCAACAAGCGTTCAAAGCTGCATTTCCTAACGACAAACAAGCTATTACCTATGACAACATGACCAAAGCTATTGCAGCATTTGAAAGAACCTTGATTACCCCATCAAAATTTGACGATTATTTAAAAGGTAACCAAGAGGCTTTAAACGACGAAGAAAAGCAAGGTTTGAAAACATTTGTCAATGCAGGTTGTACAGCTTGTCATAATGGGGCGTTGTTAGGTGGAACTCAATTTATGAAATTTGGTTTGATAAACGATTACCACCCATTAACAGGTAGTAAAAACACAGATATGGGTAAAATGGCATTAACCAAACAAGAATCAGATAAAGATGTATTCAAAGTTCCATCTCTTAGAAACATTGCCAAAACTTATCCTTATTTCCATGATGGTTCTGTAAAAGAACTTCCTGTTGCTGTAAAAGTGATGGCAAAAACTCAGTTGAATAAAGACTTAACAGATGCAGAAGTAAATAGCATTGTTACTTTCTTAGAAGCACTCACTGGAGATATTCCTCAAGAATACAAAACTGCTCCAAAAGAATTGGCCAGTTTCAATTAAGCATACACCTCCTTTAACTGCGTTACTATTACATTTGAAGCAAATTCAATTTCTTCAAATGTGATAGTTAGCGGAGGGGCTATTCTGATTTTGTTGTTGGCAAACAAAAACCAGTCTGTAAGTAAGCCATTTTGCATGCATGCCTGTATCACTTTTAGGTTGTTTTCAAAACTATCTAACTCAACAGCCAGCATTAAACCGGTTCCACTTATTTTTTTGATAGCCGGATGTATGAGCAGCTTTCTAAAAAGTTGTTCTTTTTTTTGTACGTTTTCTAATAGGTTTAATCTAAACAATTCTTCAATCCCAGCCAAGGCAGCAGCAGCTACAACAGGGTGGCCCCCAAAGGTGGTAATATGACCTAATATGGGTGCATCAGCCAATAAGTTCATGTGTTCTGAAGAACTGATAAATGCCCCAATAGGCATGCCTGCACCTAAGGCTTTTCCTAATAACAAAATATCTGGAACAACTCCATACTTTTCAAATGCAAATAAATGCCCTGTTTTTCCCATGCCACTCTGTATTTCATCAAAAATGAGTAGGGTTCCCGTTTCATCACATTTTTTTCTGAGTGCTTGTAAAAATTCAAGTGTAGCAGGGATATATCCTGCCTCTCCTTGAATCACTTCTGTAACAACACATGCTGTTTGGGTTGTGATGATATCCAAATCGGCCAAAACATTGAACCCTATAAACTCAACACCCGGCAACAATGGCCTAAATGCTTGTTTGTAATATTCTTCACTATTTAAACTCAATGCCGCGTGAGTACTGCCATGATAAGCTTGTTTACAAGCAACCATTTTACTCCTTTTGGTAATGCGTTTGGCTAGTTTCAAAGCCCCATCGGTTGCTTCAGCTCCAGAGTTTACTAAGTAGGTACAATTCAGTTTTAGAGGCAGTAAATTGGCCAGTTTACTGCACAATTGAACTTGCGGATTTTGAATAAATTCACCATATACCATCAGGTGCATGTGTTTGTCTACTTGGGCTTTAATAGCTTCCTTTACTTTCTCGTTTCCATGTCCAAGATGGCTCACAGAAATACCAGAAATTAAATCCAGATAAGCCTTCCCTTCTTTGTCATATAAGTAGTTTCCATCTGCGCATTCCATTTCCATCATCAAAGGGAAATGGGTAGTCTGAGCCTGATGGGTTAAAAACAATTGTTTGGGTGTCATGTTACAATAAATCAATAGCAAAAATAAGACTTTACATTCAGCTTAGGCTTTTAAATTGAATTGCTCTTAAAATGACTATATTTGCGCCCGTTTAGTGAATACAAACGATATGAATCAACTACAAATTGCAGTTGCCAAAGGCGATGGCATAGGTCCAGAAATTATGGACGCAGTCATTCAGATTTTTAATGCAGCAAAAGTTCCACTCAATTACCAATTTATTGAAATGGGCAAAACCTACTATGATGCTGGACACCGTTCTGGTATGACTGATGCGGCAAAACAAGCTGTTGAGGAATTGGGTATTTTGTTCAAAGGTCCCATGGAAACTCCTAAAGGAAAGGGTGTTAAAAGCATTAACGTAACTGCCCGTAAAACCTGGAGTACATTTGCAAACAGAAGGCATTTTAAATCATTGAATGGCGTAAATACTGTGTTTTCAAAAGCAGGTATTCCGATTGATATTACAATAATTCGAGAAAACATAGAAGGTACATATGGTGGGGTAGAACACATGCTTTCACCAGATGTTGCGCTTTGCAGAAGATACATCAGTAGACCTGGTAGCATTCAAGTGCATCGATTTGCTTTTGAAATGGCTAAAAAAGAAGGGTTCACTAAAGTCACTTGTGCCCACAAAGCCAATATCATGAAAATGACCGATGGTTTGTTTCTCGAAACTTTTTATGAAGTTGCCAAAGAATATCCTGAAATTGAAGCCAATGATATCATTGTAGATGATTTGGCTATGAAATTGGTGGCCTATCCACAGCAGTTTCAAATAGTTGTGTTAACCAATTTACAAGGCGATATCATGAGTGATTTATGTGCCGGATTGGTAGGAGGCTTAGGGTTCGCACCTTCTGCAAATATTGGTGAGCACATTTCTATTTTTGAGGCCGTGCATGGCACTGCACCTGATATTACCGGAAAGAATTTAGCCAACCCTACAGCTTTGTTATTAAGTGGTTTAATGTTATTGCGTTACTTGGGTTTAATGGACCAAGCAAACCTCATAGAAAATGCCCTATTATACACTTTAGAACAAGGATCTCATACAGGTGATTTTGGAGACAAGCGTATTCCTTCTCTTAGCACTCAAGCTTTTACTCAAACCATCATAGACAATTTAGGTAAAGCGCCAGCCAATCATGCTGCAAGAGAAAGCAAAGTACTTTCAACTTTTGAAAAACCAATTGCACCATCAGACCAAAAAATGATGTTAGGCAAACACGGACAAGGAGTAGAAAAATTGGTTGGCATGGATTTATTTATTGAAACAGATTTATTGGCTTACCAATTGGCTGAACGCATTCAGCAATTGTTGCCAGCATCTCTTAAATTGGTAAATATTGCCAACCGTGGCACACAGGTTTGGCCAACAGGTAGTAAATTTACAGAATGTGTAGATCAATACACCGCTCGAATAGAAGCCATTGCAGGCGAATCAAACATGGTTGAATTGTTAGCAAGTACCCAACAATTGGCCACTCAATTGAATTTTTCTTCAATTGAATTTCTAAAATATTTTGACGATAAAGCTGGTTTTACCTTGGCACAAGGTCAATAAGTAAAATGAGGCCACTCTTGTATTGTATATGTTCGATTTTACGGAGCAACAGTAAACAATAATATCAGTCAGTTTTTTTAATGTTTTGTAGCAGGTTGTTGCCTTTCTCTAGCTGCTCAAAAATGTCTGCAGTAGACATATTGCTGATTTCATTTACCCTTGACAAAATAGCTTTGCTGGTTTGTTTGTGCCAAGCAAAAACCCTATTGTGCTCAATACAATCTGTGTTCCAAATAAAATCACCATAACGCTCTAGAATTACAAAATCGGTTGATTGCTGACTTTCAAAATCAAAACTCAAACCATTTGAAATCAGTTTTTCAATATCAAATTCGTCAACATTCATTTGCCCTAAAGCAAACAGTTCATCGTCTTCCTGGTTGATTTCAGAATCAGGCAAATCATAATCTATTCTAAATTGGGTTATTCCGCCAGTATATTTTTCTCTAACAATTTGTTTACTGATGATCAAATTGCAGATATCTAAGTAGATTGCCATATCAGCATTATTTATTTTTTAAGTTAACTAAAATAGGGATACGAATGGGATGAAATTGAATTTAAAAATTACCATTCACTTTGACGTCACTCTAATAAACTAAACTACTTAATAATATCTTTTTCTTAAATATTTTCCAAATGCGCCTCTTGTTACATTACTTTATTTAATCCATCATTCACTTGCTTTGTCTTGTATTTTTCGAGTTAATTTAACAACAATGGCTCTTGGTGTAAACCGAACTGAATTCGCTAAAATCCAATTCATCAATCCATGTATAGCAACTGTTTTACCTTTCATCATAGCGGCATAGCCAAATACGGCAACCTCTTTCGAAGTAGGTAATTTTCTCCCCTTCACTAAATTGCTTTCTTCCATAGCAGCTACTTCCTGAAATCCGCTTTCGGTGGCTCCAGGGCAAAGTGCAGTAATGGTTACTCCTTTGTCTTTTATTTCATTGTCAATAGCTTCAGAAAAGCTCAAAACATATGCTTTGGTTGCAAAATAAACCGCCATAAGTGGTCCAGATTGGAAAGCTGCCGTAGAAGCAACATTCATTATTTTTCCACTTCTACGTTTCACCATGTCTTGTAAATACAGTTTAGTAAATTGGGTCAAAGTAGTGATGTTTAATTGAATCATTTGGGATGTTTTCTGCCAATCTGTTTCAACAAACATGCCATAATCACCAAATCCTGCATTGTTTATTAAATAGTCGATTTGAATATTTTGTTTGCGGGTTTCATCATACACTTCTTGTGCCGATTCATTCAATGAAAGGTCTTTTCCAATAACATATACCTTTACCTTGAATTGGCTTTCTAATGTTGTTTTGAGTTCGTCTAATTTTGATTTATTTCTGGCTACTAATACCAAATCTCCTCCTTTTGAGGCATGAACCTTTGCCAATTCTAGTCCAATTCCGTTTGATGCTCCAGTTATTAAGGCTGTATTTTTCATTTAAATTGTATTATTTATTTTTAAGGGTATTATTGGCGTAATATTAAGTATGTGTGGAGACATAAAAGTTTAACGACTGTAACTAGAACGTAATTTCGGAAT
>CANHRW010000067.1 GCA_947462865.1 Bacteroidota bacterium
GGGCCACTATTTTGAGTGTGACAAGTAAATGTAATGGTTTGCGCATTCCAATTGGTGCCGGGACTAAGTTGTAATGTTTTGAGCTGATTGTTAAAACTTGTGCTATATACCCCATCTGCACCTAATCCTATGGGCACGTAAATTGTATTTGAATTACCAGTCCCTCTGTCGAACCTAATTGGCCCCAAAACATAAGATCCTTGAGTAAAGTAAGGAACTGTTTTGGATGGCTCAACGCCTATATGTCCATTACCTAGTGGTCCAATTGTTAATAATTTAGATGCACTCGTGATAATTAGTCCCCTCATTAAAGATAAGTTGCCACCAACAGAAGTATTTCCTACTTTAAGGTTGTGATTTAATTTCACAATACCACTCGTTTGAATGGTTAAGTTTCCAAGTATAATGAGGTCTACTCCATTAAGAGAATCGCATTCAAAACCAGTGTAAATGGTGTCATTACTTATTAATGATGAGGGCATATTACCATTGCAAATCCCTCCATAAAATACGCTTCTTGTATAAGTTCCTAAAAGGGGGTATAGCGGTCTTTGGGTGAGCATAGCTCTACCAGATTTTACAATGGTTACATTGCTCGCAGCAGACAAATGTCCAATAGTAAGTTTTCCATTCGGATTTAAATTTCCTTCAATTAAATACAAGGCATGGCTAACAACCATTGGTAAATCTATGTTGACACCAATGGCATTTTGAATGTACAAACGTGAAATTCTATTGTTGCTAAACTGACCATTGCCGGAAATTGAGTTGAGGCTTGCTCCACTCATGTATAAAGCATTTGAAGTATTTGAATTACTTACAAAATTTCCGTTTAATACCAAGTTGCCTCCTAAATAAGTAGCTCTTCCTAAACTATTATTTGTAGTTGTATTGGTTGTATAGGTAGCCCCATTTTGTATGGTTAAATTTCCAAAACTCTGAAGTACTTGTGATGGTGAACTGCTGTAAAATCTCAGATTTCCTAAAATGGTTAACTGCTGTGTTCTTGCAATATTGACATCAATTTCAAGGGTATGGCCACCTGCTATGACAACATGCTGCAGTCCATTAGGGACAATTCCACCCCATGTATCTGGATTGCTCCATAATCCAGATCTAAGTGAAGTGATAGTAGTTGGGGAGTATTCTTTGATGCAGAAACTATCAATATACAAGTTGCTTGTTTGGTTCATGGACGCATTTTTTTGAAAACCAAATTTTACCTGAGCCAATTTCAGATTTGGAGGTATGGGTAGGGCTATTTTTGACCATTCACTTGTTGCGTTCATCATCGCGGCACTTTGTGTATTTGCAGCTTTAAAAGCGCCATTCGGTTGAATATGCATCAATGGTTTCCAGTTTTGTCCGTTATCTGTTGAGTATACAATTATAAGTGGGAATGAAGTATCGGATGGAGCCGCGTTAAAATAATTGAAAAATAAAAAAGGTGAAATTGCAGCACTTAGATTCACTGATGGACTTTCAATTCTTCTTGCCATTGCATTGGCATTGGGTCCAAAAAGGGCGTCTTCAAGCCATAAAACACCATTGTTGTTTACGCTGATTGGATCCCATGAAACTGTATTTTTGAAAGTCCAATTTGAATGGACAAAATTATTTTGACCAAAGTCTTTTGGTCCTATTATGCCGTTAGGTACAGGTTTTTCATCACCAAAAACTTGAATTCTTTTTTGTAGCCAACCTGGTGGAGCACTTGGATTTCCAACAAATGTTAGGTCAAAGTTTTCTTGAAGATAGACTTGAGCATTGACATCCCAAATAGAAACAATCAGGCACATCAATAGAGAAACAATTAAATTGACAAGTCTAGACATTTAGGTTTTTACAAAGAGCATCTAATTTAACGAATCATTGTTTCATTACAAAGCAATGATTTATTGCAATTCAGCAAAAGCTACTTGTAGGCGTTGGCATGCTTTCTCTAATTTTTCTTCAGCACTGGCATAACTAATTCGTATACAGTTTTCATCACCAAAAGAATCACCTGGAACCAAGGAGACATGATGCTGTTCCAATATATAATCGCACAATTGACCAGCATTTTGTATAGTTATTTTACCATGCTTTTTGCCAAAATAAGCACTCACATCTGGAAAAAAATAAAAGGCGCCTTCGGGATTGTTACAAATGATGCCCGGTATTTTCTTTAAGCCATTTAAAACAATGCTTCTTCTTTTCTTGAATGCAGCAACCATTTCAAAACTGGGTGTTTTATCTGATGTCAATGCCGCCAATGCTGCCTTTTGACTGATGCCACTTGTAGCAGAAGTGTATTGAGATTGAATTTTTTCGCAAGCAATTGCAACTTCAAGTGGAGCACCCATATAGCCAATTCTCCATCCTGTCATGGCAAATCCTTTAGACATTCCGTTTATAGTAATGGTTCTGTCAATTAAATTTGAAAAACTTCCAATACTTTGGGGTTTCTGCTCAAAATAGATGTATTCATAAATTTCATCAGAAATGATAAAAAGTGATGGGTATTTCAAAAATACAGCAGCCAATTCTTGCAATTCATCTGCATGATAAACTGAACCTGTTGGATTGCATGGTGAAGAGAATATAAATGCTTTTGTTTTGGTACCAATTGCTTGTTCTAATTGTGCAGCCCTTATTTTAAAATTATTTTCTATTCCACCTTTAATGTATACGGGCACGCCACCTAACAATTTTACCATTTCTGAATAACTCACCCAATATGGAGTTGGAATAATTACCTCATCGCCTGGATTGATGATTGCCATAAAAGCATTCATGATGGCATGCTTTGCACCAGTGCTGACAACAATTTGTTCGGGGGCATAATCTAAATTGTTCTCTGTTCTAAATTTGCTTGATATGGCTTGTTTTAAATCTGGAATACCTGCCACAGGCGTGTAATAGGTAAAATTTGTATCAATTGCTGTTTTTGCAGCATGTTTAATGTGATCAGGTGTGTGAAAATCTGGTTCACCCAAACTTAAATTAATGACATCATGCCCAGCAGCTTGTAATGCCCTGGCTTTTTTTGCCATTGCGATGGTTTGGGGTTCGTTAATTTGCGAAACTCTATCAGCTAAATTCATAAAACGAATGTATAAAAAACAAAAGGAATTCGGTAAGCAATCTAGAAATACTGACCATTAGACATAAAAGTTCAAATTTGCAGTGTTTAAATGGGTCATATTGGCTTAAAAAATCAAAGCTTTAGGACATTCTTTCCGTTTTTATAATTTGGTGCTTCACTTGCAGCTATAGGAATAAAATAAAGCCATATGAATTTCAATCAATTTACCATCAAAGCACAAGAAGTTGTACAAGAGGCCCAACAACTTGCAGTGAATGCATCCAATCCTGCAATTGAATTGGCTCATTTACTCAAAGGTGTTTTTAAAACAGACCCAGACTTGATGCAATTTGTACTTAAGAAAAATGCCATCAATCCTGAACAAGTTAAACAAGGCCTTGAACTGATTCTAAACTCGCTCCCTAAAGTTAGCGGTTCAAATGAAATGTACTTGTCTAATAGTGCCAACCAAGTACTCATCAAAGCACAAGGACTTTTAAAAGAATTTGGAGATGATTATGTGAGTATTGAACACATTTTAATGGCCATTTTAGCTGCCAACGATACTGTTTCAAAATTACTCAAAGAAGCTGGGCTATCAGAAAAGAATTTAAAAGTTACCATCAAAGAACTGAGAGGGAATCAAAAGGTTCAATCTAAAGATGCTGAAGCCACTTATCAATCTTTGAATAAGTATGCCAAAAATCTCAATGAACTAGCACGACAAGGCAAATTAGACCCTGTAATTGGAAGAGATGAAGAAATAAGAAGGGTGCTTCAAATTTTATCGAGAAGAACCAAAAATAATCCAGTTTTAATTGGAGAGCCGGGTGTTGGAAAAACAGCAATAGCAGAAGGTTTAGCGCATCGTATTGTGAATGGTGATGTGCCTGAAAATTTAAAATCAAATTGTGTGTATTCTCTCGATATGGGGGCACTCATTGCAGGTGCAAAATACAAAGGTGAATTTGAAGAAAGACTCAAAGCTGTAGTAAAAGAAGTGAGTGCAAGTGATGGAGAAATCATTTTATTTATTGATGAAATCCATACACTAGTTGGTGCTGGTGCAGGTGGAGAAGGTGCAATGGATGCGGCCAATATTTTAAAGCCGGCGCTTGCCAGAGGCGAATTAAGGTCAATAGGAGCAACTACTTTGTCCGAATACCAAAAGTATATAGAAAAGGACAAAGCACTAGAAAGAAGATTTCAGAAAGTATACATAGATGAACCCGATACCGAAGCCGCCATTTCTATTTTAAGAGGATTAAAGGAAAGGTATGAGGTACACCATAAAGTACGAATCAAAGACGAGGCAATTATTGCAGCTGTTGAACTTTCTCAGCGCTATATCAGTGATCGTTTTTTGCCAGATAAAGCAATTGATTTAATTGATGAAGCTGCATCAAAACTGAGATTAGAAATAGATTCAGTTCCAGAAGAAATTGACCAGCTTGATCGCAAAATTATGCAATACGAAATTGAGCGAGAAGCTATTAAAAGAGAGGGAGACCAACCTAAGGTAGCACAATTGGCAATTGATATTGCGAATCTTCAAGCCGAAAGGAATTCATTAATGGCTAAATGGAAATCTGAAAAAGAAGTTGTAGAGGGCATACAAACGGCCAAACAAGAAATAGAATCCTTGAAGTTTGAAGCAGAACAAGCTGAAAGATCAGGAGATTTTGGCAAGGTTGCAGAAATTAGGTATGGTAAAATTAAAGAGGTTGAAACCAAACTCAATGCATTGCAACAGAAAATGACCGACAACAAACAAAACAATGCCATGGTTAAAGAAGAAGTTGAATTCGATGACATTGCAGATGTAGTGAGTAAATGGACTGGCATTCCCGTTACTAGAATGCTCCAAAGTGAAAGAGAAAAATTGTTGAAATTAGAAGAGGAATTACACAAAAGGGTAGTAGGTCAAGAAGAAGCCATTGCAGCCATCAGCGATGCCATAAGAAGAAGCAGGGCCGGCTTGTCGGATCCTAAAAGACCTATTGGCTCGTTTATATTTATGGGAACCACCGGAGTTGGTAAAACTGAACTTGCGAGGGCATTGGCAGAATTTCTGTTTAACCAAGAACAAGCATTGGTGAGAATAGACATGAGTGAGTACCAAGAAAAACATACCGTAAGTAGGCTCATAGGGGCACCTCCAGGTTATGTTGGTTATGATGAGGGTGGGCAACTGACTGAAGCCATTAGAAGAAGGCCTTACAGTGTTGTTTTATTAGATGAAATTGAAAAAGCCCATCCAGATGTATTCAATATTTTATTGCAAGTTCTTGATGATGGTAGGTTAACGGATAACAAGGGTAGGGTAGCAAATTTTAAGAATACCATTGTCATCATGACCAGTAATATTGGCTCGCAATTTATTCAAGAAAAATTTGAAGGCATTACAGACGAAAATAGAACCCAAGTTATCGCAGAAACTAAGTTAGGTGTAACCGAACAATTGAAACGCAGCATTCGTCCCGAATTTTTAAACAGAATTGATGAAGTCATTATGTTTACGCCTCTTGGACGATCAGAAGTGAGGGCAATTGTTGATTTACAAATTCACAACTTACAAAAGCAACTCATAGAACAAGGTATTCAACTTGAAATGACACTAACTGCATTGGATTGGCTTGCTGAATTAGGTTATGATCCTATTTATGGAGCAAGGCCACTCAAACGTGTCATCCAAAAACGAATTCTGAATGAATTGTCTAAAGAAATACTTGCAGGAAAAATTAATAAAGACCTCAAAGTGACAATTGATTTGTCTGAACAAAATCAATTTGTTTTTAATAACCAATAAATAAAAAGAGCGCTGAGGCGCTCTTTTTATTTGGGCATACCTGCTAAAATGTACTGAATGCTTTACCTTTGGCATATGATTAACCAAATACCATTAGATAGTACAAGCCTGAACCTGACTATATTAACTCAAAAAGGTTTTGAACCGCTTTTGGCAAGCGAGTTGCTAAAATTAGGTGCAACAGAGATTGAGGAACGTAAAAGTGCCGTATATTGTAATGGAGACCTGGGTTTATTGTACAAAGCCAATTTGTGCTTAAGAACTGCTATGCGCATTTTGGTTCCTGTATTTGAATTCAATGCGTTCAATGAACAAAGTTTATACCAAGGTATTCAAACGTTTAATTGGACCAAATTATTAGATGTGAATGGAACATTGGCTGTTGATGCTACTATTCATTCAGATTTTTTTAACCATAGTAAATATGTGGCACTAAAAACCAAAGATGCCATTGTAGATCAATTTAGAGCAGAATTTGGTGTTAGACCCAATGTAGATGTTCATGAACCTGATTTACGTATTCATGTGCATATTTACCACAACGAAGTAACAGTCTCTTTAGACAGTTCAAATGAATCGCTTCATAAAAGAGGTTACCGCGCCGAAGCCAATTTGGCTCCACTCAACGAGGTAACAGCAGCAGGCTTGATTTTACATTCTGGTTGGAATGGGAAAGGTACTTTTATGGATGGCATGTGTGGGAGTGGTACTTTGTTAATAGAAGCAGCCCTATTTGCCAAAAATATTCCACCTCAAATCAATCGGACCTATTTTGGTTTCATGGGTTGGACTAATTTCAATCTAAAATTATGGGAGCAAATTCAATCAGAGGCCATGGCTGCCATTGTTCCATTAGATGGACAAATCATAGGCAATGATGCCGTATTTAAAGTAACAGAAATAGCCAAAAGCAATGTGGCTAAAATGAATTTACAAAACGATATTTTCATCACCAATAAACGCTTTGAAGAACAAAGACCACCTGAAGGTGGCGGTATATTAATTATGAATCCGCCTTATGGTGAAAGACTAGAAATTGAAGAAATCAATCAATTTTACAGGATGATAGGTGACACATTAAAAAATAAATTCGAAGGCTTTGATGCTTGGATTATTTCTAGTAACAAAGAAGCCTTGAAACACATGAAATTGGCAGCTTCTAAAAGAATGGTTGTTTGGAATGGTCCATTAGAATGTAAGTTCCATAAATTTGAAATGTACAAAGGGTCTAAACGTCAACCTAAAGAAGCCATTCTTTCAAATGAATGAACCAAACCAGTTAAAACCGGTTTTGAAATTTAAAGAAGCCATGTCTATTAATTTAATAGACATGGTAGGTATTGGGCCATTTATTACCATTCCATTTGTAATTGGTGCGTTAAATGGTACACAAAGTATTTTTGCTTGGATATTGGGTTGTTTTTTGTCTTTTATGGATGCCTCTGTTTGGGCTGAATTAGGCGCAAAATGGCCTGCAGCAGGTGGTAGTTATGTGTTTTTAAAATCATTGTACGGTGAACAAAAATGGGGACGTTTTTTTTCTTTCCTATACATTTGGCAAACCAGTATACAGGCACCTTTAGTCATAGCTTCTGGGGCAATTGGGTTTGCACAATACAGTTGTTACCTGTATGAATTAGACCCACTGCAGCAAAAAATAGTAGCGGGTACACTGGTAGTGTTGGTTACCTTTTTGTTGTATAGGAATATGGTAACCATTGGCAAAATGGCCCTCTTTTTGGGCTTTATTGTCATAGGAACAATTGTTGGTTTGCTTTTGAGTGGTTTGTATGCGTACAATCCATCTTTAGCTATTTTCCCAACTGCTGCATCTCTAGATTTTTCACCAGCATTTTTTGTGGCATTGGGAATGGCAAGTACCAAAACAATATATTCTTATTTGGGGTATTACAATGTATGTCATTTAGGATCAGAAATTGAAAATCCAGAGAGAAACATTCCAAGAAGTATGTTTTGGTCAATTGGAATTATTTCAGTTTTATACATTGGATTAAACACTGCAATATTGGCTGTTATTCCTTGGCAAACAGCTAAAGATTCGCCGTTTATAGTGAGTCTTTTTATAGAACAAATTTATGGTGCAATACCAGCAAAAATAGCAACTGCTTTGGTATTGGTTATTGCATTGAGTTCTTTGTTTGCTGTCATGCTAGGTTATTCACGCGTTCCATATGCTGCAGCCAAAGATGGGAATTTCTTTCAGGTTTTTGCGAAGGTTCATCCACAAAAAAACATACCACATATCTCTCTTTTAATATTGGGGGCATTGGCATTTGTTTTTAGCCTATTGTTTAAAATGAGAGAAATTATCACAGCGATTGTTGTGATGCGAATTTTGGTTCAATTTATAGCCCAAAGCATTGGACTAATAAGGTTTAAAAAGGTATATGCTAAACAATATTTTCCCTTTAAAATGTGGTTGTATCCATTGCCGCCTTTATTGGCCATTTTGGTCTGGCTTTTTGTGTTCTTTAGCGTTGATCTAGTATATGTGATTGGTGCATTAAGCATGATTATTATGGGTAGTTTGGTGTTTTTATTTCAAGCTAAAAAACAACACAAATGGCCATATTTTATGCCCTCTTAAACATCAAATTGTTCTTTCATATTAGGGATGAAAATATGCCTAAATCCTGCATCAATTAAACGTTCTTTAAAAGCCAATTGGTTTTCATATTCTCCATGAACTAAAAATGTTTTTTCAACCTTAGAAGCTTTGATAGCACTTAAGAAACGAAGCATTTCAGTGTAATCTGCATGTGCTGAATAATAATCTAACGATTGAACATTGGCCTTCACTTGGTATTCTTTTCCAAAAATTCTAACCATTTTTAGCCCTGCTTTTAGTTTACCACCTAAACTTTCCGGAGTACAATAGCCCACTAATAGAATCGTGGTGTTTGGATTATCTATATTGTTGGCAATATGGTGTTTGACCCTCCCAGCCTCTGCCATGCCACTAGATGAAATAATAATGCATGGTTCTGTTAAGTTATTGATTGCTTTAGATGCTTCAACATCACTCACAAATTCTAAATTTTTAAAACCAAATGGGTCTGCATCTTTTGCGATATAATTTAGAAACTCATCTCTATAACATTCTTCGTGTTTTCGCATGATATCTGTTGCTTTTACAGATAAAGGACTATCTACAAAAACTTTAATTGGTGCAAGTTTACCACTGTTGTGTGCTTGGTCAAGTAGAAAAATAATTTCTTGGGTTCTGTCTACACTAAAAGCAGGTATAATTAGCTTGCCTTTATTCTTTATGCAGGTTTCATTGACAATTTGAATCAATTCCAATTCTGCATCTTTGGCAACTGGATGTAACCTATTGCCATATGTACTCTCACAGATTAAAATATCTGGTTGGGGAAATTCTTGGGGGTCTCTTAAAATAGAATCCCCATATTTGCCAATATCTCCTGTGTAGGTTATTTTTTTAAATTTTCTAGGTCCGGTTTTAATTTTCAGATGTAC
>CANHRW010000068.1 GCA_947462865.1 Bacteroidota bacterium
ACTCGGTCATTACCTTGTAGCCCCTTTAATTCAATGTTTCCAAAAACTGAACCAGCCTCTGTCTCCATTTCTTTGAATGTGTATTCGTGCACATGAAATGGATTACGGGCTATACTTTTTTTGATATTTGGTGTAGTGCAGAGAAATATACCACCTGGCTTTAGTACCCGTTTGACTTCTTCCATAAATCCTTTGCGGTTTTCTATATGCTCTATAAACTGAAAAGCGGTTACCACATCAAGGCTATCATTTTCAAAAGGTAATGGGGGTACACTGCAAGAAACAAAATTGAGGTTTTGAAGGTGCCCGTGTTTTTCATTGGCAAGCTGAACAGTAACAGCACTGTAATCAACACCTGTTGTTTGTTGTGTAAAGCCAGCAAGGTATTGTGTTCCATAACCGTCTGCACAACCAATGTCTGCGGTAACTTTATCTTTCACATATTGCGCTGCAAACTCATAAGCATAAAAACAACGCTTTACGGTAACGTTGTTACTGTCTTCAAAACTGGGTCTTTCTCTATCAAACATTCTGATATAATCTTACTTTACAAAAATACCAATTATATTAACTTTGAAACAATTACTTTTAAAAGAATGGAATTTAACCGCTTATATGCTTTTTTAACCGCACTTAAAACAAACAATAACAAGGCGTGGTTTGATGAAAACAAGGCAGAATATCAAGAACTCAGAAGGTTTTGGATTGATTTTGTGGCCAGCTTGTTGACGCGTATAAAAGAGAAGCACCCTGAACTGAATAGCCTTGAACCTAACAAATGTATTTTTAGAATTAATAAAGACATTAGGTTTTCAAAAGACAAATCACCCTATAAGACCAATTTTGGGATGCAAATCAATTTCCTACAAAAAAAAGACTTGTTTTGTGGGTATTACTTACACATTGAACCTAAAAACACATTTGTAGCGGGGGGTATGTATATGCCCCCAAGTAATGCCCTATCTGCAATCAGACAAGAAATAGATTACAATTCAGAGGAGTTTACTGCAATTTTAAACCAAAAAGAATTGATTGATATGTTTGGTTCTTTACAAGGAGATAAACTTGTAAAAGCCCCCAAAGGTTATGATTCAGACCATCCATTGATTGAACTGCTCAAACACAAAAGTTTTATTTTACAAAAACCCTTCCCTGAAAAAGCTACCAAAAACACAAAAGCCTTTCAAGTCGAATTGAATGCGGCTTTTGATCAGATAGATCCGCTTTTGGCTTTCCTACTTAATGCTGTAGAGGATATGAAATAACGGCTCTTCGGGTATTTTCCATTTTTTTAACGGTTTCCTCCCATTCATCTTGTGGATTAGAACCAGCTGTGATTCCTGCGCCAGCATATAAACAATAAGCATTTGTAAAAGCTTGCAAGCAACGAAGATTGACATATAGCTGAGCACTCAGGTCTTTAAAAACGGGTCCTACTATTCCGGCGTATATTGAGCGTTTGTTTTTTTCTTCTTTACGAATGAGTGCAACTGCCTTCTGTTTCTCAATTCCTGCAACTGCAGGAGTGGGGTTCATTTCTTGAATGATCTGATTGTATACAGAAGGGCCTTGAACAGTCCCTTCAATTGTAGTTTTAAGATGAAAAAGTTGTCCTGATTGGATTGTTTCAGTAGGCTGCTTAGTGTATTTTATACCAAGTTCCTGAAAATGATTTTCGATATATGTTGTTACCCAGTTTTGTTCTTCTATTTCTTTTACGGTCCAGTTTTGATGACTGGTTCTGGTTCCTGCCAAAGCATAGGTTTTGAATTTATTTTTTTGGATAGATAAAAAAACTTCAGGGCTTGCACCAATCCAGCTGCCATATAATTGGCTACTAACCATATAAACCAGACCATTTGGGTATGTTTTACAAAGAGAATAAAAACTAGCTAATAAATCTAATTTTTGTAAAACCAATTCAGCCCTGGCCAATACAACTTTGTTCAAATTTGAGTCTGTTCTAATTGCATGTTGTATGTTCAGAACCATTGCTAGAAATTCTTTTTGCGATGTTTGAACAATAGAGGGCACTTTCAATTCAAAATCTAATGCTAATGGATCATCTATATTGATGGTCTGTTTGTTGGTTGGCACTAAACAAATGAATTCGTTTCCAGCATTGAATTCACCCAAAATAAACGTATCACTTTCAAACAATGAATGGCCATTGATGCTGTCATTAAAAACACCTTCCCAGTATGAAATACCTGATTGTTGAGGCTGTTTAAATAAAACAAATTCAGACATAAACCTAAATAGGAACTACAGCCATGGTTAAACGGCTTATTGAACACAAATTGCCTTTGTCATCCGTCATTTTAATTTCCCAAACCTGTGTTCTTTTGCCAATATGTAGTGGTTTGGCACAAGCATGAACAAATCCGGCTCCAACCGGACGTAAGTGATTGGCGTTGATGTCTAAGCCTAATGCAACAAACTTTGATCTATCAATACATAGATTTGCTGCCATACTTCCTGTGGTTTCAGCCAGCGTACAATAAGCACCTCCGTTAACCACGCCAAGTGGTTGAATAGTTCTATGGTCGACAGGCATTTTTGAACAAACAAAATCAGCTCCAATTTCTGTAAAAACAATTCCAATCCAGTGGCTAAGCGTATTTTCACATCGCTTATTGATTTCTTCTAGGGCATGCTCAGAAACATCAAATAATGAACTCATAAACTTGCCTCCGGTCTGGTATACTTCATAATTTTATGATACAACTCTTCAGGTTTGAATGGTTTGGTTACAAAATCATTCATGCCCGCCTCTAAAACTTTTCTTCTTGTTTCAATAAATGCATCGGCCGAAAGTGCAATGATTGGTATGCTTGTATTTCTGATTTTACCATAGTCTGCCCGTATGATCTCTGCAGCTTGAAAGCCGCTCATTTCAGGCATTTGTAAGTCCATTAATACAATATCTATGTCGTCGTGTTGTTCTAAATATGTAATGGCCTCTGCTCCGTTATTTGCTACCAAAACATCGTTGTTCCACTTCTTAAAAAATTGTTTGGCAACATATTGGTTCATGGTATTGTCTTCTACCAATAAGATTTTAACTTTTGATAAATCATGAACAAAGTTCTTGAATGGTGTTGTGTTCTCTTCAATAATTTCTTTATGTCCTAACGAATAAGGAATGATTACACAAAAACTTGTACCCCTTCCCACTTCACTGGTTAAATGTATACTGCCTCCTTGTAACAAGGTTAGGTTTTTTGTAATAGCTAATCCAAGCCCTGTTCCACCGTATTTTCTGGTTGTGTCTGCATTTGCTTGCGTAAAACTATCAAATATTTTATCTTGTTTTTCTTTTGGGATTCCTATACCTGAATCAGTTACATTGAATTTTATGTATACGTTTGTGCCTGAATTTTGTTCAACTGAAGCCCTTACTGAAACTGTTCCTGAGGCTGTGAATTTCAAGGCATTTCCTACTAAATTAAACAAAATTTGGTTTAACCTATAGGGGTCACCAATAAGTGCAGGAGGAACATCTTCTTCAACTACTACATCAAAGTTTAATTCTTTTTCGTGCGCACGGTAATCAAATGTTCGCTTTAACTCAGACATGCGTTGCCTGATATCAAAATCAATAGATTCGAAAGTAATTTTACCAGCCTCAATTTTAGAAAAATCTAAAATATCATTGATAATGACTAGCAGGTTGTCGGCTGAATATTTAATAGATTTTAAATTCTCAAGGGTGCTTCCTGTATAGCCTTCTTCCAGTAACAATTCGCTTAAGCCTATGATTGCATTCATAGGGGTTCTAATTTCGTGGCTCATGTTAGACAAAAATTCTGATTTTGTCTTAGCTGCTGCTATTGCTGCGTTTCGAGCCTCTAAAAGTTCATATTCGAATTTTTTGTTTTCAGTAACATCTTGCGAAAAAATGGCCACCCCAGTTACCTCCCCATGTTCATCAATAATTGGGTTGAAGGTGGTTTCATACCAGGGAATTTCTGTTAACGCATTACTAAAACTTACTTGTTCTAAAACCTGAAACTGTTCTCCCTTTAAACACCTTTTTACATTTGCAATGATGCTTGTTTTTCTGTCATAAGCAATTGGCAAGTCTGATAAACTAATGTCACTTTTAACTATTCCATGTAGCTTAAGCAAGTGCTCAATATTTTCTTTGAAAGAAGAATTGAAAGAAATTAATTTCAGGTCTTTGTCTACAGCATAAATTAAGTTTTTTGTGCTTTCCAAAATGGCATTGAGTCTATTGTTGTTTTCAATAATCCCTTTCTCAGCTATGATTCTTTGCCTTTCTGCAATATTTAAACGAATACCAGTTAAGACAACTTTTGAAATTTTATCAGGGTTAATTTCACTTTTGGTAAAATAGTCAAACGCTCCACTTTTAATCATCTCAACAGCAATCTTTTCATCTCCATGAGATGTCATCACTGCCACAGGTGTTTTTATATCAAGCTCACGCATTTTAAGAAGGATTTGGAGCCCATCTTCGCCCGGTAGTTGATAGTCTAAGAAAACACAATCAAAAAGCTGCTCACGAAGGGCTTTGAGGCCTTCTGTTGCATTGTTACAGATAGTCAGGTTATTAATGAGTTCTGTTTTCTTTAATGAGCGTTGAAAACTTTGTACGTCAACCTCGTCGTCTTCTATCAGTAATATTCTGTAGGTGGTTTTATTTGCTTGTTCTGACATTATTTCAATGTTTAGTCGGGGAACTCACAAAGTTTCCAATAGTTGTTTAAAGTTGAAACTGCTTCAATAAAGCGGTCCATGCTCAAGGGCTTTAAAATATATCCTGCAACATTTAAGTTATAGGCGTCTATTTTGTCTCTGTCTTCGTTAGAAGTAGTCATAATAAAAACACTCAAGTTTTTTAGGTGTTCGTCGTGTCTAAGCTCTTTTAAAAATTCAATACCACCCATTTTAGGCATGTTTAAATCAAGTAGAATTATTCGTGGTAATTCGCTTGGTTTTTCATGTTGTGTTTTTCTTAAATATAGTAAAGCATCCAAACCATTATTAGCTACCACAAGTGGGTTAGTAATGTTGTTTTTTTTGAAGGCTCTTTTTACATTCATTACATCTACTTCGTCGTCTTCAATGAGAAGGATGTTGATGATTTTTTCGTTCATATTTTTTTCAATAAAGATTGAATTATATACTGCTATTGCACAAGTAAATTACAAAACAAATTACAATATCAGGTATTTTTGTTAATTCCATAAAACACACCCTTTATACGAGTTTAGTTACATTGTCTTTGGGCCATGTAAAATAAAATGAAGCACCTTTTCCTAGTTCTGATTCGAGCCAAATAGACCCCCCGTATTCTACAATGATTTTTCGGGCAATTGCCAAGCCTGCTCCCAAATTTTCAACTTCATCTTTTCTGTTTAAAGTTTGGAAGATGCCAAATATTTTTTGGTGATACTCTTGTTCAATTCCGGGGCCATTGTCGGTAATACAAAAAGCAATTTCTGAGCCCTGTTCTTTGAATGTGATGTTTACAATTCTATCGGCTTTTTCATTGTGCTTAATGGCATTGGTAATAAATGCATACAATACTGTTTCAAAATCTTTTTTATTGCCAAAAACAGTGGGTAGGGTTTCTTCAAAATAAATAGCAATGTTGTTTGGCGGGTTGATTCTTTTAAGCACATGTATGATAGAATCTTTGCTAGGCAATATTCGTTGTTCTGTGAGGGTTTTTCCAGAACGTGCATATTTTAACAATGCATTAATCAGGCTTTCCATTCGCTGAACCCTGCCTTTTAACATATTAAAATAACCCAAACTGGCACCCTGAAGGTTATCGCCAAGTTCTTCTTGAATCCAATCTGTTAAATTGTGTATGCCCCTGAGTGGGCTTTTTAAGTCGTGTGATGCCACGTAAGCAAATTGATCGAGTTCTTGGTTCTTTTTTTCTAAAATTGCGGTGTATTCTTGCAATTCTAACCTACTTTTTTCTTCAGTTTCTTTTGCTTTTTGAAGGTTGTTTCTCATCTCAACCAATGCTTTACCCAGCTTGTCAGATTTACTCAATAATGGTACATTGATTAAATAATTTCCTTTTCCAATGGCATTGGCAACCTCAGTTTTTGTTTTAAAACCTGCAGCAACCTTTTTTGCAGATTCAATCATGGTTCCTATTTCGTCGTTTCGGTAAACTTCTGATTGAAAGGTGAGCACTTTCCCTTCGCTCAATTCATCTAAAATGCCACTAATTTCCTTAATGGGTTTAATAATGGTTTCTTGGGTAATGTAAATAGAGAAAATACTTACAACAATGATGATCACGATCATAACCACTAACAAATACGATAGGGTACGGTAGCTGGCATATTTTTGGGCCTCAAGCTTTCTAAATATGTAAATAGCCTCCATGCTTGTTTCCTCAAGCTTTGCACTCAATGGATTGTTTAAAATTTCTATTTCATCATTGATTAGTCTTGAAACGCGGAGCTTTTCTTTATCGTTGTAGTCTTCAGGCCCTTTCATTAAAGCAAGAATGGCACGTTCTTTTTCCATTATTTTCTGAAACTTGCCATCAATTTCAATGACATTCAAACGTATGCCTTCCATACTGGCTTCTTGGCTCATGCCAATTACAGTCAATTTTTTTTCATTGTAAGTGCGGTCTAATTGCTTGGTCAGCACACGCCTTTTTTTCTCGTTGTATTGTGATGAAATATCAGAGCTGAGCAATATGGTGGTTTCAATTTGACTCTGGTAATCTTTCAGTGCAGAGATAACGGGTCTGTATTTGTCCGAAATTTTGGTATCGATTTTTTTGCTGTATTCTAAAAGCAAAAGCGCTGCAACAGAAAAAAACAATGACACAATAACCACTGCCAAAAAACTAAAAGCAGTTCGGGTACCAATATTGATTCTATATAACCTATTGAATATTCCTTTGAACATATTTTTATCCAATAAGCTTTTGGGATTTAACTCCAACAAAATCAACAAGAAACATAAGTGATACTGTTTTTTTCAATAGACTCAATTAGTGATTGGTATTTTCAATAACGCAATTACCAAATAAACAAAAAAAACAATTGCCAAACAAATGGCTTATCCACCATTATTTTGTGACAGAGGTCACTATTCCACGGTAACAGACTTAGCTAAGTTTCTAGGCTGATCTACATTACAACCCCTTAAAACAGCAATATGGTATGAAAGCAATTGCAAAGGAATTGTAGCAATTAAAGGCAACATAATTTCTTCACATGATGGTATGTAAATTACATGATCAGCCATGTGTTTGAGCTCTTCATCACCTTCTGTAGCTACCACAATGATTTTGCCTTTACGGGCTTTAACCTCCTGAATATTGCTAACTACTTTTTCGTAATTGCTGTGTTGGGTTGCAATCACTACCACAGGCATTTCTTCATCAATCAATGCAATTGGCCCGTGTTTCATTTCTGCGGCCGGATATCCTTCTGCATGGATGTAGGATATTTCTTTAAGCTTGAGCGCACCTTCTAGTGCTACAGGAAATCCATAGCCCCTACCTAAAAAGAGGAAGTTTTTGGCGTCTTTGTATCTGTTTGCTAAAGACTTTATTAATTCGTCAGCTTTGAGAACAGCTTCAATTTTTGCAGGTATGGTTTCCATTTCATTGAGAATTTCGCGCATGCGTTCATTTGAAATGGTTCCTTTCTTTTGAGCCACAGAAAGTGCAATTAAAATAAGTGCTGTAACTTGTGCGGTAAATGCCTTAGTTGAAGCCACACCAATTTCTGGTCCGGCATGGGTATAAGCTCCCGCATGTGTAGCTCTTGGTATGCTTGAGCCAACCACATTACAAACACCAAATACGGTGGCTCCTTTGCTTTTGGCCAATTCAATTGCAGCCAATGTATCGGCAGTTTCTCCTGACTGTGAAATTGCAATGACAAAATCTTTTTCTCCAATTACAGGGTTTCTGTACCTGAATTCTGAAGCATATTCAACTTCTACAGGTATCCTGGCTAAATCTTCTAACAAGTATTCACCCACTAATCCGGCGTGCCATGAGGTGCCACACCCAATAACAATGATTCGTTCTATGTTTTTGAGTTTGTCTTCAAACTTGTTTACGCCCGCCATACTGATATGGCCTTCTTTCAAATGAATTCGACCCCTAAACGAGTCTAATATGCTTTTAGGTTGCTCAAAAATTTCTTTGAGCATGAAATGTTCGTACCCCCCTTTTTCTATGTTTTCTAAGTTGAACTCTATTTCGGTGATAAAAGGTGTTTTGAGCGTGTTATCGATGGTTTTGATGGTTAATTGGTCGCCATCTATAATTGCTACTTCACCATCATTTAAATAGACAACATTTCTGGTATATTCAACTATTGGTGTTGCATCACTAGCAATAAAGTGCTCACCCTTTCCAACTCCAATCACCATTGGGCTTCCTTTTTTTGCACCAATTAAATAATTGGGGTTGCTCTTAGAAAGAATAACAATGGCATATGCACCAATTACTTGAGTGAGGGACATTCTTACTGCCTCTTCAAAACTGACATCATTGTGTTGGTATACTTCTTCTATTAAATGAATTAGAACTTCGGTATCTGTTTCACTACTGAAATGATG
This sequence comes from Bacteroidota bacterium, assembly GCA_947462865.1. Classification (GTDB taxonomy): domain Bacteria; phylum Bacteroidota; class Bacteroidia; order UKL13-3; family UKL13-3; genus CAISCU01. The sequence goes on from CANHRW010000068.1 coordinate 8,584, forward strand.
CCCTTTTTGAATGAGCATAGCTTTGAGTGACGCATAATTTTCAATGATTCCATTGTGAATGATTGCAAACTCTCCATTGCCCGATAAGTGCGGATGGGCATTTTGGTCATTTGGAGCCCCATGGGTTGCCCATCTGGTATGCCCCATGCCTGTATGAGCGTGTGTATCTTTGTTGCCAATTTCGTTTTCTAAATCAGCAACCTTTCCTGTTTTTTTATAAACTTTTAAGGCTTTATGGTCGTCTAATAAGGCAACTCCCGCACTGTCATAGCCGCGGTACTCAAGGCGTTTTAAACCTTTTAATATAATTGGGCAGGCTTCACGATGGCCTATATATGCAACAATTCCACACATAAGACGAAATTAATAAAAAAGACTGAATTATTTATATAAACTTATACTTGAGTCAATAGGCCTATTGAAATATTTTGCAAGGCCACGCATTTCGTTGAGTAATTGTTCAAATTCAGAGAATGTAAGCGCTTGATCAGCATCAGAAAGCGCGTTTGAAGGGTTTGGGTGTATTTCAATCATTAACCCATTTACACCTGCAGCTATTGATGCAAGTGAGAGTTGTTTGACAAATTTTGCAGAACCTGTTCCATGACTTGGGTCAGCAAAAATGGGCAAATGGCTCATGGATTGAATCATGGGTATAGCCGTAATATCCATTTGATTTCTTACATCAGTATCAAAGCTTCTCAATCCCCTTTCACATAAAATTACCTGTTGGTTTCCACCACTTAAAATGTA
>CANHRW010000069.1 GCA_947462865.1 Bacteroidota bacterium
AGGTACTTTTGCTTTTACAACTTGTGAACCGGCACGACTGTCCATACCTTCTAATTGTCCACGACGTTTATTTAAATCCCCGATAACATCACCCATGTTCTCTTCAGGTGTTAACACCTCAATTTTCATGATAGGTTCTAATAATACCGGACTTGCATTTCTTGCTGCTTCTTTGAAACCAATGCGTGCACAAATTTCAAATGACAACGAATCTGAATCCACTGCGTGGAATGAACCATCAAACAACCTAACTTTTAAGCTTTCAATTGCATATCCGGCTAACACACCATTCTTCATGGCAGATTCAAATCCTTTTTGTACTGAAGGAACAAATTCTTTAGGAATTGAACCTCCAACGATTTCGTTCACAAACTCTAAACCTTTCTTTTCTGGGTCGCCAGGGATCAATTCAAATTGAATATCCGCAAATTTACCACGACCACCAGTTTGTTTTTTGTAAACTTCTCTATGAGAAACAGGCTTTGTAATGGTTTCTTTGTATGAAACCTGAGGAGCACCTTGGTTACATTCAACCTTGAATTCTCTTCTCAACCTGTCAACAATAATTTCTAAGTGTAATTCACCCATTCCAGAGATAACAGTTTGACCTGTTTCTTCGTCTGTATGAACTCTGAAAGTTGGATCTTCTTCAGCTAATTTAGCCAATGACATACCTAATTTATCAGAATCTGCTTGTGTTTTAGGTTCAACTGCCAAACCAATTACTGGTTCAGGGAAGTCCATTGCTTCTAACACAATTGGATTTTTCTCCTCACACAATGTATCTCCGGTTTTGATGTCTTTGAAACCAACAGCAGCACCAATGTCTCCAGCACCTAATTTTTCAACTGGGTTTTGTTTGTTGGCATGCATTTGGAAAATACGAGAGATACGTTCCTTGTTACCACTTCTGGTATTGAATACATAAGAACCTGCATCTAACATACCTGAATATACACGCATGAAAGCCAATCTACCTACAAATGGGTCAGTTGCAATTTTGAAAGCCAAAGCTGCGAAAGGCTCATTGTAATCAGGTTTGCGAGTAACTTCTTCGTTTGTATCAGGATTGGTACCAGTAATAACTCCTTTGTCTAATGGACTAGGAAGAATTTCCATAACCAAATCCAACATGGTTTGAACACCTTTATTTTTGAATGATGAACCACATACCATCGGAACAATTTTCATGTCAATAGTAGCTTGACGCAATGCATCCAAAATTTCTCTCTCTGTGATGCTTGATGGATCTTCAAAGAATTTCTCCATCAATTTGTCATCATATTCAGAAACTGCTTCAAGTAATTTTTCTCTCCACTCGTTAGCTTCTTCTAACATGTCAGCAGGAATATCAACTACTTCATAAGTCATTCCTTTATCTTGTTCGTTCCAAACCATTCCACGGAAGTTGATCAAATCAACTACTCCCTTGAAATTGTCTTCAGAACCGATAGGTAACTGCAAAGGAACTGCATTGCTACCTAACATATCTTTCACTTGTTTAACTACATTTAAGAAGTCAGCACCAGAACGGTCCATTTTGTTAACGAATCCGATACGGGCAACATTGTAATTGTTTGCAAGTCTCCAGTTTGTTTCTGACTGAGGCTCAACACCATCAACTGCAGAGAACAAGAATACCAAACCATCCAATACACGCAAAGAACGGTTTACCTCAACGGTAAAATCTACGTGTCCAGGAGTGTCAATGATATTGATGTGGTATCTGTTGTTTCTATAGTTCCAGAATACAGTTGTAGCTGCAGAAGTAATTGTGATACCTCTTTCTTGCTCCTGTACCATCCAGTCCATGGTTGCAGCACCATCGTGTACTTCACCAATCTTGTGGTTTACACCAGCATAGTAAAGGATACGCTCAGTTGTTGTAGTTTTACCTGCATCAATGTGAGCTGCAATACCTATGTTTCTTGTATATTGTAAGTCGCGTGACATTTTGTTTTATCTATTTTGAATTAGCTGATTTTGAAATGCGAGAATGCTTTGTTTGCTTCAGCCATTTTGTGCGTGTCTTCACGTTTTTTAACTGCTGCACCTTCATTTTTAGCTGCTGATAAAATCTCACCAGCTAATTTGTCTGCCATGGTTTTTTCACCTCTGTTACGGGCATATCTAATTAACCATTTCATACCAACTGCAATTTTACGGTCAGCAGGAACTTCCATTGGAATTTGGAATGTTGCTCCACCTACTCTGCGAGATTTAACCTCTACAGCAGGCATTACATTGTTCAATGCTTTTTTCCAAACATCTAATCCTCTTTCTTGTGCTTTTGCTTCTACTTTATCTAATGCACCGTAAAAAATGGTATAAGCTGTATTTTTCTTTCCGCTCCACATCATGTTGTTCACAAAACGGGTAACCAAAATATCATTGAATTTTGGATCTGGTAATAAAATATGCTTTTTAGCTCTTGATTTTCTCATGTCTATACTAACTTAGGCTGACTGTTTATTTCTTTTTAGCTTTTGGATCTACAGCTTGTCCTGGTTTAGGACGTTTTGTTCCGTATTTAGAACGTTGTTGTTTACGTCCGTCTACACCAGCAGTATCCAATGCACCCCTTACGATGTGGTAACGAACTCCAGGTAAATCTTTTACCCTTCCGCCTCTTACCAATACGATAGAGTGTTCTTGTAAGTTGTGACCTTCTCCTGGAATGTAGGCGTTCACCTCATTACCGTTGGTCAATCTAACACGAGCAACCTTTCTCATAGCTGAGTTAGGCTTTTTAGGAGTTGTAGTGTACACACGGGTACAAACACCTCTGCGCTGTGGGCAAGAATCAAGTGCTGGTGACTTGCTCTTGGTATTTACGTCGTTGCGGCCCTTACGAACCAGTTGTTGAATAGTAGGCATATCTAATTTTTAATACGCAATTTTATCTTAAAAAAGGGAGGGCAAAGGTAGGTGATGCGAGTTAGCTAAACAAGTGCTTGACAAAAAATATATAAAAATATTTGATGCTGAGCGGGTTAAATGCTAACTATTAACCATCAGTCTTTCCAATGTTGACCCTTTCGGGGCTGCAAACATAGGCATCTTATTTGAATTATCAAAGATTGCGACAGTTTTTAACCTTTAAAATGTGAATATTCTGCAAGTTTTTAATTAAAATGCTGATTTACTTGTGCTTAAATGAAAATATATTTTAAAAGTTTTTACAGAAAACGCGCTAAACTGATTTATTTCTGTAATAAAAGCCTGTATTTATTAATTTGGCCGAATGATTCCGGAGAAATTCAAACAAATCATCAATAGCTTGCCATCCTCCCCCGGGATCTACAAATATTTTGACAAAGACAATCAGATCATCTATATAGGTAAAGCTAAAAACCTCAAAAAAAGAGTCAGTAGCTATTTCAACAAAACCAATCACGAAAACAGAAAGACCACTGTTTTGGTTAGTAAAATAGAAAAACTTGAATTTACAATCGTTGAAACGGAAACGGATGCTTTGCTTTTGGAAAATGTATTGATCAAGCAATTCCAGCCTCGTTTCAATATTCTTCTAAAAGACGATAAGACCTATCCATTTATTTGTATCAAGGCTGAAAACTTTCCTAGAGTTTTTACAGTCAGGCAACGCATCAAAGATGGATCAGAATATTACGGACCATATGCCAATGGTCACCTCATGTATACCCTGTTGGATTTGATTAAAAACCTATACCCTATTAGAACCTGTAATTTATTGCTCACTCCTACTTCTATTCAAGCTGGTAAATTCAAGACTTGTTTAGAATATGATATAGGCAATTGTAAGGCCCCTTGTGTTGGTTTACAATCTGAAAGCGATTACCAACAACAAATTAAACTGATCAAAGGAATTCTTAAAGGGAATTTATCGGAAGTAAAATCAGAACTAAAAAATCAAATGGCTGATGCTGTATCTCAGCTGCAATTTGAAAAAGCAGAATTACTGAAACGTAAATTCCTATTACTAGAAAACTACCAAAGTAAATCTACCATTGTTACTAAACTTTTTGACCCTGTAGAAGTTTACAGCATTGTATCCGATGATAAATATGCTTATATCAACTTTTTAAAAGTTGTCAATGGCATGATTGTTCAAACCCAAACCTTTGAAATTAAACGAAAATTAGATGAGTCTGAATCAAGTTTACTTGCGCTTACCATTACAGAGGTTAGAAACAATTATGAATCTGATTGTAAAGAAATTATTGTTCCTATGACGCCTGAATGGGAAATAGAAAATGTACAATATACCATTCCTAAATTGGGAGATAAAAAACAATTATTGGATCTGTCAATGCGAAATGCCAGTTATTACAGAAGACAAAAAATGATTCAACACGAACATTTAAATCCTGAGTTAAAAACTGAGCGAATATTAAATCAGATGAAACAGGATTTACGCTTGACCCAATTACCTGCACATATTGAATGTTTTGACAATTCCAATATACAAGGAACCAATCCTGTTTCTGCTTGTGTTGTTTTTAAAGATGCAAAGCCTAGTAAAAAAGACTACAGAATTTTCCATGTTAAAACAGTTGAAGGCCCCAATGATTTTGCCACCATGGAAGAAGTTGTGTTTAGAAGATACAAACGCTTATTGGATGAGCACCAAACATTGCCTCAATTGATTGTGATAGATGGCGGGAAAGGACAGCTTAGCAGTGCGGTATTTAGTTTAAAAAAATTAGGTATTTACGGGCAAGTAGCTGTTATAGGAATTGCAAAAAGATTAGAGGAATTGTACTACCCCAATGATGAATTGCCTTTATTTCTGGATAAAAAATCTGAAACCTTGAAGGTAATACAGAAATTAAGAGATGAAGCGCATAGATTTGGCATTACCCATCACCGCAACATCAGAAGTAAAAACGCCATTGGAACTGAGCTAGCAGAAATTCCTGGTATAGGAGAACATACCTCACAGTTACTGTTACAAGCTTTTAAATCAGTAAAGAAGATTAAAGCCGCAACTTTATCAGATTTAACAGCAATCATTGGGCCTTCTAAAGCGGAAAAAGTGATTCAGTTTTTTAAAACTGACCATTGAATATTGTTTAGCTTAATAGGTATTGAGTATATATGGCAAATTTCTCTTAAATGAGATTAATAAAAAGATGATTTCAATCGCAAATACTGAGTAGAAAGAAGGTGCAGTTTTGTTGTAACCTAAGTACGCAATTAACAAAGCAAAGATAAACCTGATGAGACGGTCTCATTTTCCATTGTTTTTTTCATCAATTTATTCGAAATTATAGTTATTGGATTGTTACTTTTGGTACATTTGTCACCTATTATCAAATTGAATTCATGAATGAAATTGAGCTACTGAAAAACAAATGTTATTCCTATGCCCAAAACCAACAAAATTGTTTGCTTTTGAACAGCAATCAAATTCAGGCGGCAATGGGATTAAACAGGTATGAATTTATTTTTATGTGCGGTTGCTCAGACCAATTCAAAACCAATGAACAATCGGCATTGGTTCAGTTAAAAAATTTCATTGAAAAAAATAGGGGCAAATGGATGGGACTTTCTTTGTCCTATGACTTAAAAAACGAGCTAGAACAACTCGAATCAAACAACTGCAATCAGCTTGATTTTCCAGTGCTCAATGTATTTGTTCCAGATGCAGTGATTTGTATTGACAAAGCATTAAAAATAACCTGTAACAATCTATCAATTTGGGAGAAGATCAACCAACAAGAAATTGCCTTTAAAAAGCCTTTACCCAAACTGGAATTTACACCAAGGGTTTCAAAAGAAAACTATCTCCATACAATCAAACAAATTCAAACGCATATTTTAAATGGTGATGTATATGAATTGAATTATTGTATCGAATTTTACAAAACAGCATGTCCCGAAATTGAACCTGTGAATGTATACCAAACTTTGAATGCTGTTTCACCAACCCCCTACTCTGCACTTTGGATTGATCACACGCATGTGATTGCTTGTGCCAGTCCTGAAAGATTTTTGTTAAAAAAAGCAACAAATATTTACTCTCAGCCTATTAAAGGAACCATCAAAAGAATGGCAGATCAGGATGCCGATCAGGAACAGAAAGCATTACTATTAAATTCTGAAAAAGAACGAGCAGAAAACTTGATGATCGTTGATTTGGTTCGAAATGACTTGTCTAAATCTTGTGAAATAGGGAGTATAAAAGTAGATGAACTATTTGGCATTTATAGTTTCAAGAATTTACACCAAATGATTTCAACAGTAAGTGGCAAATTAAAAACAAACGACATTGTGGAGGCTATTTGCCACGCGTTTCCAATGGGAAGTATGACCGGCGCTCCTAAAATTAAAGCCATGGAAATAATAGAGCAACTGGAACAAACACAAAGAGGAATGTACAGCGGAAGTATTGGCTATATTAATCCTGAAGGCGATTTTGATTTAAATGTAGTCATTAGAAGCTTACAGTATCATAAAAAGAAAGGTTACTTGAGTTTTGAAGTTGGATCTGCCATCACCATTGATTCTGATCCTGAATCGGAGTACAATGAATGCCTATTAAAAGGTGAATTAATGATGCAAATTTTTAATGGAACAACTTAATCTACTAAGATGATTTTTTCTCTGATGGTTTGCTTTCCGATTTGCATAATGATGTAATAGCAACCTGACTGTAAATGGCTTAAATTAATTTGAACCTGATTAGCTCCTTTATCAATATCAGGATTTATAGGCAATTCTCTCATGTTCAAATCAAACAGGTGAACATTAACAGGTTCATTGTTGTTTTTGTAATCTATGTTGATGATTCCTTGACTGGGTACAGGATAAATCAGGCATTTTGATGCTATCTCATTTTCAGACAAATTGGTTGCGGCATTTACAGTTAAACTATACCTAGTTACAGAATCTTCTATTGTTCTGGTAATGGTTAGCGCACGTGCATAAACTTTGATGACAACTGACAATGGATAAATTCCTTGTTGCCCCACCTGTGGCAAGCCTGAAAGTAAAATACATCCAGTTTCTCCACCATTGGCTTTACAATTAACTTGATTACATTGGTAAGTAAAATTAGCCGGTAAACCATTTACTTTGGTAACTACTATTGAATCAATAGTTGCTAAAATAGGAAATCCAAATTCAGTAACCATGGTATCTTTGGGCATTCTAAATTGAATAATTTGAGCATATGGCTTTGTTTCTGTTGCTTGTTCAAGTTCTACAGGAAAAATACCCGATGTTTTTAAATTCAAATCAGGATTGCATTGTGCAAACAAGTGCAAGGTGGTTGATTGCAACAAAAAGAGTATAATTGAATAGATAAATTTGTTTTTCATGATTAGAAATTTAATGCCAAGATATTGTTTTTTTATCATTATCGCAGCACACTTTTTATTTACATCAAAAAGCATTGCACAAAACCTTATTAAAGGGATTTTGAAAGATAAACTTACATTGGAACCCATTGCTGGAGTTTTAGTATCATCAGATTTTGGAGGCACTCAAAGTGATGACAAAGGCTTTTTTCAGTTGCCATCAGAAAAATCAATTTGTATGCTCAACTTCAGGCTGATTGGATACGAAAACAAATCGGTTGTTTTGGAAACAAAAAGTTTAAAAGATACTACCATTGAAATTTTGTTAACTCCAAGCCGTCAATTATTAGATCAAGTTGTAGTAACTGGTAACAGAAATGAACAAGCTATAGCCAGAAGTTCAAGTAGTATTGAATTAATTGGTGCAAAATTGATTCTGGATAAAGGCACAACTAGCATTGATAAATTTTTGAATCAGATACCATCGGTGAGTGTTTTGGATGGACAAATCAACATTAGAAGTGGCAGTGGCTGGACCTATGGAGCAGGCTCAAGAGTAATGGTTCTGGTTGATGACTTACCTTTTTTAACAGGAGATGCGGGTCAAGTAAAATGGAGTTTATTGCCCCTAGAAAACTTAAAACAAGTTGAAGTAATTAAGGGTGCTGGTTCTGTGCTATATGGCTCTGGCGCTTTGAATGGAATTGTTCATTTCCGAACACAAATGAGCAGTGGCAAACCTATCACCAAAATTCAATTGAGCAGTGGATTCTATGACAAACCTGAAAGAATTGGTTTACGCTGGACAACTAAAAACTTGATGAAGAATCAAATGAGTGTTTTCCATGCTGCCAAATTAGGGCGTTACCAATATGCATTTTCTAGCAATTACTTGATGGATAATGGCTATAGAATGAGCGATAACGAAGAGCGCATTCGTTGCAATTTAAATGTACAAACAGCCATCAATAAACAATTTAAAATTGGACTCAATTTGGGTCTTTTAAAGAGTAAAAGTGAATCTTTTTTACTATGGGAAAATGACCAAATGGGTTATACTGCCCTTGACTCACAAACGAATGCTACCCACTCTCAAAGTATATTTGTAGACCCAAGTATTTCTTTTCATCAAAACGGATTTCAACACAAATTAAAATCAAGGTGGATGTATATCAATAATGAAAACACGAATGTTGAACAAAATAATGCTTTCAATCAGATTTATGCTGAATACCAAATACAAAAAAACCTACTAGACATTAAACTTAATATTACAGCTGGCGTGGTATACAATTACAATTCCAGTGAAGCAACATTGTACGGAGGCATTAACACCAGCAATAACAAAGCAGCATTTTTACAAATAGATAAAACCCTTGTATCGGGTTTACAATTGGGCTTGGGAGCACGTTATGAATATTTTCAAATGAATGCCGATCAAAACCAACAACCTGTTTTTAGAGCAGGTTTAAACTATGAACTCACAAAAAGTACTTTTTTGAGGTGTAGTTGGGGACAAGGATTTAGGTACCCATCTATTGCAGAAAGATATATCAATACGAGCGTTGGGAGTTTAAATATATTTGCAAATCCTGAGTTAAGGGCAGAATCCGGTTGGAGTGCAGAAATAGGAATCAAACAAGGTATGAAATGGGGAGATTTGAGTGCTTATTTTGACTTGGCTTATTTTGAAACACGTTATGCGGATATGACTGAATTCAATTTTGGCGCATGGAAAACATACAACCCAGCGAACCCCTTTTCTGCAATTGGATTTAAATCTTTTAATGTAGGAAATACGCGCATCAATGGAGTAGATTTGAGCACTGGATTTCAGTTCAAGAATAAAAATTGGGATGTTCAAAGTATTATAGGTTACACCTATTCACAACCTTTGATATTAGACCCTGATTTGGTGTTTGCATTTGATTCGGCAAGAGGTC
>CANHRW010000070.1 GCA_947462865.1 Bacteroidota bacterium
GAAACCGTTGATAAACTCATAGACAAAGACGAGAAAAAAGAAAGTGTTTTGAGTGAGGCTGAACAAACTTCTTTGAAAGAAACGTTTGAGCATCAATTTGGTGCAATGGGTAAATTTAAATTTGAAACCAATGCATTGGCTACAGACGATCATTTTTTAACTTTAACCAAACCAGAATGGGAGAGGCGCATGATGGACATGCAGCGCATGCAAGGAAATTCAATGTTTGGAGCATTCCCAGAATCATGGAATGTGGTGGTAAATACCAACCACGACTTGGCAAGAAAAATTCTCAAAATTGAAACCACAGAAAAAACGGCAGTATTGCAACAAGCTTTTGATTTAGCCCGTTTGTCTCAGAATTTATTGCATGGTGAAGAACTCACCAACTTTATCCAACGCAATTACGAGCAATTGAAGTAAAGCATGTTGGGTTCCAAAAGGGAAGCGCGGCGATGAAATCGCCGCGCTTCCCTTTTTTTACGAATTTTACAACTCCTTTAAACAATATTTGCAAAACTGAGTCGAAGTGAAAAATTTGAAATTATTCCAATTCTATCAACTCTTCCAATACTCGTTCCATTTCTTTTTCAAGATGATTCAACGCTTTTTTTTCTGCATCGTAAAAACGGTTCAAGTCAGCTAATTTATTGGCATCGCTGGTTAAATTGACATCAGAAAAAGACAATTCCAAATCGGCTATTTTTGATTTGGTTTGAGTAGCCTGGTTTTCGTAATCGGCCAATTGCTTTTTGAGTTTTTGAATGTAATTGTTGCTTACAGCCAATTTATTTTCTTCGGTTGAAACAGGTTTAACATCAGCTTTTTTGACAGGTTTAGGTGCATTGGCAGCGATGAGTTTTTTATCTTCCTCTTGCTTGGCCTTCCAATATTCGTATTCTTCGTAATTGCCTAGGTATTCTTTGATTTGTCCATCTTCAATCCACCAAATTTTATTGGCAATTTGAGAAACAAAGAATCGGTCATGGCTCACCACCACAAAACTACCTTGATAACCTTCTAAAGCTTGAATGAGGATATTGATGCTGCGCATGTCTAAGTGGTTGGTAGGCTCATCCAGCAACAAGAAATTGGCCTCTGTTAACAAAGTTTTTGCCAAAGCAACCCTTGCTTTTTCACCACCACTTAATACTTTAATTTTTTTGAAAACGCTGTCGCCTTCAAACAAGAAACAGCCCAAAATGGTTCTCAATTCAGTTTCAGAACGGTCTGAACCAAATTCAAGCAATTCTTGTAAAATTTCGTTTTGTAAGTTCAACGATTCCAATTGATGCTGGGCATAAAAGGCTTGTTTTACATTGTGCCCTTTTTTGATTTCACCATTAAAAGTATCAGTGCCAGCCATTAAACGAAGCAAGGTAGATTTACCTTTACCATTTGCACCAATCAAGGCAATTTTATCGCCCCTTTCAATTTTTCCAAAGGCATGTTTTAAAATTTCTATATCCGGATAAGATTTGCTGACATCTTCAAACTCAGCAATAAAACGGCCTGGTTGTTGGGCCACTCTAAACTGAATATTGATTTCTCTATTATCGTCTTCAGGAGCTTCAATGCGCTCAATGCGATCAAGCATTTTAACTCGGCTTTGTGCCATAGATGCCTTACTGGCTTTGGCTTTAAAGCGGTTAATTAATTTCTCTTGGTCTTTGATAAACTGTTGTTGGTTGTCGTAAGAACGTTGTTGGAGTTCCATACGTTCCGATTTTTGGGTCAAATAAAAACTGTAATTACCAGTGTATTCAAAAATCTTTTGCATACTCACCTCTACAATTTTATTCACCATTTTATCTAAGAAAAAGCGGTCATGACTCACTACGATTACTGTTCCTTTGTAACTTCTGAGGTATTCTTCTAACCAAACAATACTGGGTAAATCCAAGTGGTTGGTAGGTTCATCCAGCATGAGTAAATTGGGTTCTTGCAAGAGCATTTTTGCCAATAACACACGCATGCGCCATCCTCCAGAAAATTTGTTAAAGGGTTGGTTCAATTGTGCTGTTGTAAAGCCTAAACCTTCTAATATTTTTTCTGTTTTATGTCTGATATTGTAGCCATCCAATTGTTCAAATGCTTCTTGTTTATCGCTTAGCTTTTGGATGATTTCGTCGCTGTGGTCTGTTTCTAGTTGAACAATGATCTCTTCAATTTCTTTCTCAAGCCTTAATGCATCTGCAAAAGCAGTCATTGCGACATTTAAAATGCATTCCTCTGAATCAAAACTCAATTGATCCTGGTTCAAGAATCCAATGGTTAAATCTTTGGGTTTGCTCATACTGCCCTCTGTGAGGCTGTATTCACCATCAATTATTCTCAATAAGGTTGATTTACCAGTACCATTGAGCCCGATTAATCCAATTCTTTCGTTGGGTTTGATATGCCAATTGGCATTGCGGTACAAAAAACGTCCGCCAAATTCAAATCCTATATCTGTTAGTGCAATCATTTGTGGGCGCGAATATACAAGCTAATCAGGTTCTTTTTATAAAAAATCAAACAGCTGTAGACTTGGGTAAACTGCAAAAAAAAATCCCCCAATGGAGGATTTTTCAATGTTTTAATTTGGTTTATTTGTTTTCCATCATCTTAAACACATCGTAACTAAAGCCAGTGAAACTGAAGCCACCATCGTGAAACAAGTTTTGCATGGTTACTTTTTTACTCAAATCACTAAACATCAATACACAGTAATTGGCGCAATCTTCTGCAGATGCATTGCCCAATGGAGAAAGCGCAGCAGCATAATCAAAGAAATCTCCAAAACCTTTTACGCCACTTCCTGCAGTGGTCATGGTAGGGCTTTGTGAAATGGTATTTACGCGCACATTCTTTTCTTTTCCAAAACGGTATCCAAAACTTCTGGCATAACTTTCTAACAAAGACTTGGCATCGCCCATTTCGTGGTAATCAGGGAATACCCTTTGAGCACCAATATAGGTTAAGCCAACAATTGAACCCCATTCATTGATGGCATCCATTTTATAAACAGTTTGCATGAGCCTGTGAAAGCTAATGGCAGAAATGTCTAAAGTATCGTGCATGAATTTGTAATCAATGTCTGTATAATCTTTCCCTTTTCTGATGTTCAAACTCATTCCCACTGAATGCAGAATAAAATCTATTTTTCCGCCTAAAATTTCCATGGATTGTGCAATTAAATTTTCCATGTCTTCAGTTTTAGAAACATCACATGGAATTACTTTTGCATTGCCGCAGGTTTCAGCCAATTTGTTGATTTCACCCATACGCATGGCAATAGGGGCGTTGGTTAATACAAAGGTAGCGCCTTGTTCATGACATTTTAAAGCGGCTTCCCAAGCAATGCTTTTGTCGTTCAATGCACCAAAAATAATTCCCTTTTTCCCTTTTAATAAATTGTTCATTCGGTTTAGATTATTTATTTCTTGTTGGCAAGATTAAGAAATTTGCAATTAGATTTGATAAAATTTATCAGCATTGTGTGTAAATCAATTTGTTTCAGTAGGGGGCTGTCCCTGATTATAGGCATTTTATTGCTTTTTTCATCGGTCTCTGCCAAGCATAGGCTCAACAGAAAAAGCATCCAATTAAAAGCAGAAGTAGATTCACTCAGCTATACCATTCAATTGCGTATTTTTCCTGAACAAAAACGTTTGCAAGGGTCAAATAAAATGGTATTTAAGCCAATCCATCCTAAAAACACAATCGAATTTCAACTTCATGCAAATCTAAACATAGATTCTATTACACTGAATCAGCAGCATATCAATTATAGCAGAAGTTCAGACAATGTTACGCTGCAAGTATTAAAAACGCACAAGCGAATGCTGTTCGATACAATAATGGTGTATTACAATGGCAATCCAATTGTTTCTGAAAACCCACCTTGGCAACCTGGTTTTGTTTGGTCAAAAGATAGCTTGGGTTTTCCCTTTATAGGATTGGCCTGTGAATCGGAGGGTGCCAACATTTGGTTTCCTTGTTTTGATGCTTGGAATATTGAACCCATGCAAGTGAAACTGACAATAGATGTGCCAGAAGGGCTTACTGCTGTAGCCAACGGAAGGTTAATTGGTTCAGGTAATTTGGATGATGGCTTTCACCGATTTGTTTGGCAAACACATTATCCAATTAACCATTATGGAATTACGCTCAATATTGGCAAATACACGCATTTATCTGATAGGTATACAAGAATGGACAAAGCGCAATTGCAACTGAATTATTATGTTTTGAGTTACCATGCACAACAAGCTGCTCAACATTTTGAACAAGTAAAGCCTATGATGCGCTGCTTTGAGAAATTTATAGGTGAATACCCATTTAGCAACGAAGGTTATAAATTGGTTGAAACACCGTATTGGGGCATGGAGCACCAAACTTGTGTAGCCTATGGCAATGGGTTTAAAAACAATGAATTTGGTTTCGATTTTATCATCATTCACGAATCGGCACACGAATGGTTTGCCAACAGTATTACGGCTCAATCCCGATCAGATATGTGGATCCATGAAAGTTTCACCACCTATATGGAATCTTTGTTTGTAGAATGTATGGCTGGTCCTGAGAGAGCCAAAACCTATTTACTCAATCAATATCCTAAAATTCAAAACCAAAGGCCAATATTAGAAACCTTTGGAATCAATAGACAATACAAAGACAACGATATTTATTACAAAGGAGCTTGGATTTTACACACGCTCAGAAATTGTATAGACAACGATACTTTGTGGTTCAATGCGTTGTTCGATTTTCATCAAACTTTCAAGTATCAAATTATAAGAACTGAAGATGTGGTAGATTTCTTCTCAGCCAGATGCAGAATTGAACTCGTTCCATTTTTTAATTCCTATTTGTGTAGTAAAAATGTGCCAGTTTTAGAGTACGATATCATCCATAAAAATGGTTTAAACGAATTGCATTTTAGGTTAAAAAGCAATCATCAAGAACTAGAAATGCCAATTAAAATGACACTGGGTAAGAACAGGTTCGAAACCATTATTGTTGGCCCTGAATGGCAATTAACTGATTTGCCCTATACCGATGAATCTTTGTTTCAAGTAAAGCCAGCAAGTTATTTGATTGAAACCAAACGCCGTAAAAGGTTCTGATTTTATTCAGGTAGCATTTCTAAGATTTTATCTTGTTTGATCCATTTGCCATCTTTCCAAAGGCAATAATCAAAACTGCCATCAGGAAAATAAAACATAGGATTTCCAATGTTTGCATCTTTGTTGGGTACTAAATTTTCAAACAACAAGTATTTGTATTTTTCATTGTATTTCAATCCCATAGAAGCGGCATTGCTGTATTCAAAGACCATGCGGTAAAAAACTTGTTTGCGTTTGAGGTCAAAAATAGGAGCTCCAAATTTGGGCAGACCATCTTTAAAAAATAACACATCTGCAATTTTTTTGTTGCTGTTTTTATCTGCACCATCCCAACCCAAAAGGGTATAGTAATTTTGTTTTTTAAATTTGGTTTGGATGATTTTGTAATAGGTAGCTCCAAACCAATGATTGGCATCTAATTCGGTAAATAAAAAATTATTGGCACTGTCACTGCGGTCTATCAATGGATAAATATTTTTAAAAGGGTAGGAACCATGAATTTTATTGGCCAATTCTGGATTCATTTGTATCACACCAAAATACCTGAATTTCTCATCATCGGTGGCAATATTCCAAGTAATTACCCTGAAAGATTGGTCTGGTGCATTTAAAATGTTCACATGTTTGAGCGAATCAAAAGGGTAATTGAATGATCCTGTTACCTTCAATGCCCTGCTCAATTGAATGATGAAGTTTTTACCTGAGCTGAGTCTGGTTTGTTCGTCGTAGTTTAAAATCATTTCTTTACCCAAACCCGAAAGGCGAATTTCAAAATCTTTTAAACTGTCTAGGCTGTTTAATTCTGGTTGATTTTGGGCATAAACATGAAAGTTTATTGTAAGCAATGCAATCAGTAAAAATGGAGTGATACGGTTCAATAGCATGCAACAAAATAAATAAAAAAAGCTGTATTTGTTTGTCAAATACAGCTTTTAAAAACAATTCTTTTATTTTTTAAATGCGTTCCAATACAATGGCACTGGCACCACCGCCACCATTACAAATTCCGGTAACACCATATTTTCCACCTTCGTTGGTTAGGATGGTAGATAAAGTTGTTACAATTCTAGCACCACTGCAACCTATTGGGTGACCCAATGCCACAGCACCACCATAAACATTTACTTTTTTATCAGAAATACCCATTAATTTGTTGTTCGCTAATCCTACCACTGAAAAGGCTTCGTTCAATTCAAAGAAATCAACTTGGTCAATGGTAATTCCAGCCATTTCCAAAGCTTTTGGAATAGCCAATGCTGGAGTAGTAGTAAACCATTCTGGCGCTTGAGCTGCATCTGCAAATCCAATTATTTTAGCTATTGGTTTCAATCCCAAAGCATTCATTTTTTCTTCGCTCATCAATACCAAGGCACTGGCACCATCATTTAATTTTGAAGCATTGGCAGCTGTAATTGTTCCTTCTTTTTCAAAAGCTGGTTTTAAAGTTTTGAGCTTTTCAAAATTTACTTTTAAATACTCTTCATCAGCACTTACTAGTATTGGGTCTTTACCTCGTTGCGGAACCGATACTGGTACTATTTCATTTTCGAATGCGTTTTTGGCATAAGCTTGTTGTGCACGTGTATAAGATTCAATGGCAAATTGGTCTTGGTCTTCTCTTGTAAAACCATATTCTCTTGCACATATTTCGGCAGCATTGCCCATGTGAAAATCTTTGTAAACATCCCATAATCCGTCTTTGATCAAACCATCAACCAAGGTGCCATTGCCCAATCTATAACCAGTACGGGCTTTGTCTAAATAATAAGGAATATTGCTCATGCTTTCCATTCCACCAGCAACAACTACATCGTTGCTACCTAGCATAATGCTTTGTGCAGCCAACATAATCGCTTTTGAGCCAGATGCACAAACTTTATTTACAGTAGTTGAAGGGATGGTATTGGGTAAACCAGCACCAATCATGGCTTGTGTTGCAGGAGCTTGTCCTAATCCAGCAGAAATAACATTCCCCATAATGACTTCTTGAACCGCATTTGGGTCAAGTTTAATTTTATCCAATGCACCTTTGATGGCAATTGCACCCAATTGAGTGGCTGTTAAACTTGATAATGATCCACCCATTGCGCCAATTGGCGTTCTGACAGCAGAAACTATGTAAACACTTTTCATGTTGTTTTTATATTTTAATGGCTGCAAAGCTAAGATTTTGATTGTGTTAGAAAAAACCGAAAATAGATTATTTTAAAAGAAATGGTTTTATTGTACGAAATTTGAAAAAAGTGGAAAGGGCATTTGTATATGGCGATTTGGTATTTGAAAGCATGCGATTTGAAGCAGGCCAAATTCCATTTATTTCTTACCATTTAGACCGACTCAAAGCTGCAGCAAAATGTTTAAAAATGGAGTTTCCCAATCAATTAAACGAAACAGCGGTTTTAGAGCAAGCAAATCAACTCATTCAAAATGCGGATGAATCCTTTAAAATTAGGTTGGTTTTATACAGAGATGCTTCGGGTTTTTATTTGCCCAATCAAAACCAAGCCAAATGGGAACTGGCTATTTTCCCTTTATCTCAGAGAGAGAAACCAATGCCAATTAAAATGGGCATTTATACCGATATCCAAAAACAGTATAACCAATTGTCCTCTTTTAAAACTGGTAATGCCTTGTTGTATGTAATGGCTTCAATTTGGGCTAAAGAAAATGGGTTTGACGACGCCTTTATTATAAACGAACAGGGTAGGGTATGTGAAGCCACATCAAGTAATTTCTGTTGGTTTGATGGCACCAATTGGTTTACCCCTCCTTTAACTGAAGCTTGTGTAGCTGGTATTGGCAGAAGAATATTGCTTGAAAATGAACAAGTCATAGAAAAGATTTGCTACCTAAATGACTTAAAAGCAGCTCAAAAAATTTATTTAACCAATGCCATCCATTTGCAAACAGCAGCTGTTTTAGTTGAATAAAAAAATCCCCTCGGTTACCCGAGAGGATTTATATACTGCTTTAATTGACTAAAACAGGAACCCCCTTTAACCCTCGGGGGAACATAGGCTATTGGTTAAGCATCAATTTTTGCATAACGGGCATTCGCCTCGATGAATTCTCTTCTTGGTGGTACTTCATCGCCCATTAACATGCTAAAAATATGATCGGCTTCAGCAGCGCTGTCTAGAGTAACTCTTTTTAAAGTTCTGGTATCAGGGTTCATGGTTGTTGTCCACAATTGTTCTGCGTTCATTTCTCCCAAACCTTTGTAACGTTGAATATTAACAGATTCTGGGTTGCTGCCTTTTGCAATTCTGTGAACTGCTTCTTCTCTTTGGGCTTCAGTCCAACAATACTCTTCTTCCTTGCCTTTTTTTACCAAATACAAAGGTGGTTGTGCAATATATACATACCCATTCTCAATGAGTGCTTTCATGTAACGGAAGAACAAAGTCAAAATGAGGGTACGGATATGCGAACCATCCACATCGGCATCGGTCATGATGATGATTTTATGGTACCTCAATTTTTCCATGTTCAAGGCCTTGTTATCTTCAGCTGTTCCAATGGTTACACCCAAAGCAGTAAACATGTTCTTGATTTCTTCGTTCTCGTAAATTTTGTATTCGAGGGCTTTTTCTACGTTTAAGATTTTACCTCTCAATGGTAAAATGGCTTGTTGGGCTCTGTTTCTTCCTTGTTTAGCTGTTCCACCTGCAGAGTCTCCCTCTACCAAATACAATTCACATTTCTGAGGGTCTGTTTCTGAACAATCCGCTAATTTCCCAGGTAATCCAGAACCACTCATGGCACCTTTTCTTTGCACCATTTCTCTGGCTTTTCTGGCGGCTGCCCTGGCGGTTGCCGCCAACACTACTTTCTGAACAATTAAACGGGCCTCTTTTGGATTTTCTTCTAAATAATTGCTCAACATGTCACCTACACATTGGTCAACAGCTCCTGTAACATCACTGTTACCCAATTTGGTTTTGGTTTGGCCTTCAAACTGAGGTTCTTGAACCTTTACTGAAATAACCCCTGTTAAACCTTCTCTAAAATCATCTCCACTGATTTCAACTTTTACATTTTTGAG
Organism: Bacteroidota bacterium; assembly: GCA_947462865.1. Taxonomy (GTDB): domain Bacteria; phylum Bacteroidota; class Bacteroidia; order UKL13-3; family UKL13-3; genus CAISCU01. The sequence continues at coordinate 9,157 of CANHRW010000070.1, forward strand.
CAAACCTTCTTTATCAGCATA
>CANHRW010000071.1 GCA_947462865.1 Bacteroidota bacterium
ATCTACTTTGTTGAATTGAACGATGCAGGTCATATTCAAACTAAGAAATTAACCATTATCAAATAAGGAATTTTTCTCCTTAAAAAGGCGAATCACAATTGTGATTCGCCTTTTTTATTGCCTTTAATTTTCTAAACTTCTGAAAATTATTTTACTAAAAGCCCTTAAAAAATATGGACCAATAACTATTTCACGAAGCAATTGTCTTTTAATATGGGTTAGTCAATGGCCAAAAAAAATCCCTTTGCATGCAAAGGGATTTTTTAATACTTGTTACTTTATGATTTTGTAATTATTGAACTAGGCCAATATCCAATTGAATTTAAACTCGGTATCAGGTAATTTCATGCGATCAGAAATTCTGGTTAATCTTTCAGGCAATTTCATTAAATAATCTCGGGCTTTTTCTCCATCTTCTTTCAAGCCTCTGATGCCTTCAATTTGCCATTCATCAATTAAACTTTTAAGAATATCTACATAATCTGTGGCTGTATAAACACCTATGCGCTGTGCACAATCAGAGAAACTCTCAAAGGAATTAACCTTCTCTCCCAACTCTCTTAAATATTGGGCAGGCATGACAATTTTCTTCCTCATCATGTCTTCAAAAGCCAACATCATTTCATTAGGATCTAATTCCATAATTTTAGTGACAAATGTTTTGTAAGCTTTTGCATGTCTGGCTTCATCAGCAGCAACCAAACCACACATTTTTGACAAAATGGTATTGCCTTGTTGCTTAGCTAAACTAGCAACCCTCCTGTGAGAGATATTGGTGGCCAATTCTTGAAAAGAAGTATATATAAAATTGCGGTATGGATCATTTGCCGCACCATTATTAAAACCATCTCTGATTAAATATTGTGTAGAGGCTTCAAATTCTCGCATATTGATTCTACCACATAAATATAAATAGCGGTTCAAAGCATCTCCATGCCTGTTCTCTTCAGCAGTCCAGCCGCGTATCCATTTCATCCATCCATTGTTTTCTATTTGATCTATGCCTGTTAATCCGGCTAACCATGTTTCGTAGGTAGGCAAAGCCTCTTCTGTAATGGTATCTACAACTAAAACAGCTAATAAATCATACGATAAATTGGCAGCTTGTTCTTGAATGGTTTTGAGGTCTTGTATAAAAGAATCATCCGAAGTTAATGGCAACAATTCTGATGCTTGCCAGTTGGTTTCGATGGGTTTTAAATATTCCGCAGAAAACAATTCTGCTTGTTCACCCAAATGCAACATGACTTCGTTCCTACTTGGAGACATTTGTTTGTTCATTGTAAATTAAAAAACAAACATATCCCTTTTTAGAGAGCTTAACAAACGCTCAACTTTTACTGCACATAGCTTATTCACTTTTTGTACCTTTACAAAGTGAAATGGATAGATATTCATACCCACAAAGCTTACAAAAAGGATACTGATGTTATTTTTATCAGAAATGCCTATATGTATCCTGTTGTTTCTGAAAATAAACATTATTTATGTTCAAATGGACTGCATCCCTGGAAAATTAACGACCCATTTGACACAAACAAATTCGTTGATTTATTAACTCGCAAACCAGTTGTAGCCATAGGAGAAATAGGGCTTGACCGATTGAAACCTGACTTTGAAAAACAACTATTCCTTTTTAAAAAACAATTGCAAATTGGCCAACAATTCAAATTACCCATCATTGTACATTGTGTGAAAGCTTATCCCGAAACAATTGCCTTATTAAAAACTTATCCTGCACCTATTGTTTTTCACCAATATGAGGGTAATTCAACTATTACCAAAGAACTATTGGCACAAGACAATGTGTATTTTTCTTTTGGGAAACAGCTTTTCAGAAAACAAATTCCAGAATGTTTAAATCAAATACCACTCGAACGTATTTTTTTAGAAACTGATACATCTCCAAAGCATGTGAAAGCCTGTTATAGTCAATTAGCAAGTTTAATGAATATAGAGCATGAAGAACTTCAAGTACAAATACTGAAAAATTTCAAGACAGTATTTGCGAAAAAAATCGCATAAACAGACTATATATTTGAAAAAACAATTCCAATGAACCAAAGCCTTCATATTGCAGAAATTAGGAAAGAGTATACCTTACATGAACTTTCAACAGATAACCTTGCAAACGACCCCATTGAACAATTTCAAAATTGGTTCAAACAGGCTATAGATGCAGAGGTGAATGAACCCAATGCCATGACTTTGGCCACTGTTAATTCAGAGGGTAAGCCCAATGCCAGAATAGTATTGTTAAAAGGAATCGAGAACAATTCATTTGTATTTTATACCAATTACAAAAGCCAAAAAGGCAACGAGATTGCACAAAATCAATTTGGCGCAATGGTTTTCTTTTGGCCCGAATTACAAAGACAAGTGAGAATTGAAGGGAAAATTTCAAAACTATCAGAAGAAGCCTCAACTGCTTATTTTAAAAGCAGACCTATTGAGAGCCAGATTGGTGCAATAGTATCTCCTCAAAGCCAAAAAATAAACGACAGAAGTATACTTGAAAATGCTTTCGAGCAATACCAAAACAGCATGAATAACCAAGGCATTGAAAAACCAGAACATTGGGGAGGATATGCTTTAGATCCTTCAAAAATTGAATTTTGGCAAGGGAGAGCAAGTCGCCTGCATGATAGACTCCGATTTGAATTAAGTGCAACCAATAATTGGGAGATTTTTAGACTGGCGCCTTAAATTCTTTTTTTTATCTTTAAATAAAAAATTATGAAAACTTTTAGAATCTCGCTTTCATCTATTTTTGTACTTTTTTATCCGATTGTTCTTTTTTCTCAACAATATTTACCAAATGACAACCTGTTAAAGAGAGTTGGTCCAATTCCAATTGCCCCAAATACAGAAAACTGTATATCGGCAAAAGAGAGAAACATCATTGAAAATAAATTGGCATTAACCAGGAGTCAGCTAATCAAAGAGAACAAATTAAAGGCAACTCTAGTTACTGACTTAAAGAAAAAGGCAAGTTCATTAAAACTAAGTTGGCCAGTCTCTAGAGTTCCTAATGATACTTTATTTTTTAACAATTGGACAATTACAAATTTTTTGGATCTTAATAAAAATACATCTGTTATACAAGATTACAATTGTGGAACAAGAACATATGATGGACATAACGGGATTGACATTGCTCTATTCCCTTTTGATTGGTATCAAACAGAAAATAATTTATCACAAGCAATTGCGGCAGCACCAGGAGTAATAATCGGTAAAGATGATGGCAATTACTCTAAAAATTGTTCTTTTAACAATACAAATTGGAATGCTGTTTATGTTCAACATGCAGATGGTTCTGTTGCATGGTATGGACATCTTAAAAAAGGAACTTTAACCACTAAAGCTGTAGGTGAAACAATAAATACAGGTGATTATATTGGCATAACAGCAAGCTCTGGCGTATCAACCGGCCCTCATTTACATTTTGAATTACACAACAACACAAATAATCCTATTGAACCATTTGTAGGGTCATGCAATACAACCAATACCGACTCACTTTGGATAAAACAAAAAATGTATTACGAGCCAGAAATCAATCTTTTGGCCACTCATCCCTCTTTACCAGTTTATATGGGGTGTGGTGACGCTGATTATCCAAACTTTCAAAATGAATTTCACAGTACTTCAAAAATCTATTTTACTTGTTATATCAAAGAGTTAATGAATAATGACTCCATTAACTTTAAAATTGAGAACACAAACAATCAAACAATCCTTGATAGCAGGTTTAAAAATACTGGAGGTGACTTTTGGGCAGCCTGGTATTACTGGTATATGAACGCCTCAGACATAGGTCCTGAAGGGAACTATATTTTTAAAATAATCTTGAAAAATAAAATTGTTAAAACAAACGGGTTTAAAATTAAAAACAATGGATTTAAAAAAATATCAATTTTAGGCGACTGTATTCCTGGTACCGCTTGGGAGAATGACATTCCAATGTATACTTCCAATGGATTGGATTACCAATTAAAAAAAGTTTATCTTAAAAAAGGAGAATGTAAGTTTAGAAAGAATGCAAATTGGATAGTGAATTGGGGCGTAAATAGTTTTCCAAATGGAACAGGATATCAAGACGGCCCAAATATTCAAGTTCCTGAATTTGGTTTTTATGATATTTCATTTAACTCTAATACTGGGTCTTTCCAATTTACCTTAGCTGAGACTATTCAAATTGGGATTATTGGAACATCTGTGAATGGAGCTTGGAATACTGACTTTAAATTAAAAACATCTGATGGCGTAAACTATACGATAAATTCAATATTCCTCAATGCTGGCGAATTGAAATTCAGAATGAACAATACTTGGGACGCAAATTGGGGTGCAAATACATTTCCAACAGGAACAGGTGTAAACAATGGACCTAATATTCCAATAGCCAACAAAGGTAATTATGAAATTTTATTTAATAGAAAAACTGGCATCTACACTTTTAACCTATTGAAAGATACTTTACCATTTCTCAAAGACTTTTCACCCAAAACGGGAAGAAACAATACTCTTGTTACTATTTATGGCAAGAATTTAAATAATATTTCTAGTGTCAAATTTGGTGGGGTCAATGCCAAGCAATTTTCTTTGCTAAATGATTCAACTCTTCAAGCAATGGTTGACAGCGGGGCATCGGGAAATATTCAAGTAATATCAGGTAATACAACACTTGAACTAAGTGGTTTTATTTTTGCAAATAAGATTCAAATTACCAACTTCATGCCAAAAGAAGGAAAAAAAGGAGACACCTTGTCAATATTCGGGCAAAATTTTGGGACAATTAAGTCAATTAAAATTGGTGGTTTTGACGCACAAAATTTTTGGAAAATAGACAACTCAACAATAAAAGTTGTTGTTGGAAATGGGGGTAATGGAGAAATTATTGTTATAAACGAAACTGACACAGCAGCAACCAACACATTTACGTTCAACCCAAGAAATCCTTTTTATATAAGTTCTTTTTCACCTTCTTCTGGATCCGAAGGAGATACAATACAAATTGTTTTAAACAACACAACGGGTGTATCAAAAGTTTTATTTGGAAATACGTCCGCTTCTAACTTTTGGATAATTGATCAAAATAAAATTGGTGCAACTTTAGGAAAAGGTTCAAGTGGTAATATATATGTAATGAATAAATTTGACACAGCTTTTGTGACAGGCTTTAATTACATAATCTATCCCCTTCAAATTATTTCATTTTATCCTAAGGAAGGGAAAAAAGGTGATACCATTCTAATTACACTCAATAAAACAAATGGCATTCAAAACGTAAAATTTGGGGGAATTGATGCCATAAGTTATTGGATTTTAAACAACCTAACCTTACAAGCTACTATAGGAAAAGGTGCATCAGGAGCAATAAGTGTGTGTAGTCAAACTGATACCGTTCAGATGGATGGATTTAAGTTTATTCAGAATACCGGATTGACAAGTCAAAACAACCAGGGCATAGAAATTTTTCCAAATCCGTTCAATAGCAGAATTAGTATTTCTGAAATACCCATAAATTATTCAGATATACAAATCTTTATTAGAGACTTGCAAGGTAGGTTGTTAAAAGAATTCTCTTCTGACAGATGGTTGCATGAAATAGCAATTCCAACCGACGAATTGGCACAAGGAACTTATATTCTACAGATTAAACACCAATCAGATTATTATACCAAAAGAATTATCAAATATTAAGTTTTAGAAAATCTTTCATTTTGTCAAAGGCTTTTGCCCTATGCGCAATTTTATTTTTTTCTTCCAAGGTAAGTTGAGCCAACGTTTCTGAATAATGTTCAGGCACAAATATCGGATCGTAACCAAATCCGTTACTACCCACTTTTTGATGGATTATTTTACCATTTAAACTGCCTTCAAAGTAGTGAACTTCTCCATTCAATATCAGACAAATCCATGTAACAAACCTTGCCAAATTGGGTTCTTCTGGATTTAATTTACTGAGTAATAAATCCATGTTATTGTTGGAATTGGATGGTTCACCTGCATACCTGGCACTTCTTACTCCAGGCTCATTGTTCAAATGAAAAACTTCTAATCCAGTATCATCTGCAAAAACAGGCATATTGAATTCTGATGCAATGGCTTGGGCTTTTATATAGGCATTTTCTTTGAGTGTAGTGCCTGTTTCTTGAATTTCATCTGTGAAACCAATATCTATTAAAGACAAAACATGAAATTTACCCTCTAGCAAGGCCCCAATTTCTTTGGCTTTGTTCGGGTTACTCGTAGCAAAAATTAAATCCATGTCATTAATTAAAAAACATTTTTTTCAAAGCTATCCAAAGTTTCCCTTTGGCTTGCGCATCTGCTAAGTAGTCTGATAAAGGACCTGCTTTTAAAACCGCAATTCCATGCAATAACGTCTGTTGATGTAAAGCCAATTGAATCTGCTCGTTTTTTAAAAAAGAGTCGCATCCCCAAACAATTAAATGTTGAGGTTTTAATTGTTGTAACACTTGCTCTAAGCTTAAACTTTCATTAGAAATATTGAGCAACCAATAATCATCTTGGGTTTTCTTTAATCCTTTATCGATGATGCCGTTTAAAAGTTCAAACTCATTTTCAGGAAGGTAAGCATGCGTTTTACAATCACTCAACATCAGTAATTTATGATTCCCTTTTCCAAAAGGGTTGATTTGTATAGAAAAATCTGTTTCTTTGACCCCGTAAAGTTCATCAAACAGGGGAAGTAAAAAAGCTTCTTCTATTTTAAAATTATCGTTCATAAGATGGCAATTTCGTTAAAAATAAACAAAGTAACACAATCTAGAATAGAGGAATTTGACTTTGAACACATTGAATTTGGAAAACATTTTTCAGACCATATGTTTAAAGTTGATTTCAAAGATGGCCAATGGCAAGACCCTGAAATACTTCCATATGGGCCTATAGAAGTTGCCCCTTCCATCTCAGCTATACACTACGGACAAGCCATATTTGAAGGCATGAAAGCTTTTAAGAATGAGCAAACAGGCAAGCCCCAACTTTTTAGGCCGTTGGAAAATCATAAAAGACTCAACAAAAGTGCGCTTAGAATGGGTATGCCTGAAATTCCTGAAGAACTTTTTATGTTGGGCCTCAAAACACTCATAGACATTGACCAAAAATGGATTCCAACCAAAGAAGGAAGCGCCTTATACATAAGGCCATTTATGTTTGCCACCGATGATTTTGTAGGGGTAAAACCAAGTAACAATTATTCGTTTATGATATTTTGTTGCCCAGTAAATAGCTATTACCCATTACCCATAAAAGTATTGGTTGAAGAAAGTTTTGTACGGGCTTCGGAAGGAATGGCTGGCTATGCAAAAGCGGCAGGTAACTATGGTATTTCAATGCTACCCACTGCACTTGCCAAACAAAAGGGTTACGATCAAATCATTTGGACCGATGGAAAATCTCATGAATATGTAGAAGAATCAGGTACCACTAATTTATTTTTTGTAATCAATGACAAAATTGTTTGGACACCTGCTTTAGATGGAAATATCTTAAACGGAATTACCAGAGACTCTTGTATCCAATTACTCAAACAAAAAGGATTGACAATTGAAGAAAGAAAAATATCCATTAAAGAAGTATTGGAAGCCGCTAAAAATGGTCAACTAACCGATTGTTTTGGAACAGGTACTGCGGCTATCATTGCTAAAATTGCTGCAATTGGTTACAAAGGCGAAGACTATGTTTTACCAAATGCATCAGACAGATTTGTTTCTAATTGGTTATACCAACAAATTTATGGCATTCAAACAGGAAAGTTTGAAGATACCTTTCATTGGGTAGAAAGTATTTCATAAGACAATATATGTTTATAAAAAAAAACCTCGCAAACATGGTTTGCGAGGTTTTTTTTTATGAAATACTTAAGCTTATTACTTAGTCGTTGATTCAGCTGCAGGAGCTGCTTCTGCCGGTTGAGCTGTTTGCTCTGCAGGTTGCTGTTGTGTTGCAGCTGGAGCAGGAGCAGGCGTTGTTATAGTTGTATTTTCAATAGCATCTTTAATTCTTGATTCTGAAGAATTATCTGAACCACCGCTGGTTGGTCTGAAGAAATTTGAAGCCAATGAAAGTACAATGAGTACCAAGGCAAAACCCCAGGTTGCTTTTTCAATGACATCGGTACTTCTTTTAACCCCCATAATTTGGCTTGGTGCAACAAAATTTGCTGCGATACCTCCTTTGGGATTTTGAATTAAAACAACACCTACCAACAAGATGGCGGCTACCATAATAAGGATAATAATAAATGTTAACATAATTTAGTCTAAGTTATTGGTTGTTCTGATTTGTTCAATCAGGTCTGCGAAGTACGCATTTTTATCCGGATTTAACAACTGTAATTTTTCGTAGGCTTGTATGGCTTTTTTGTACAAACCTTGCCTAACATATATTCTTGCAAGCGTCTCACTCACAACTTCTTCTGGCTCTTCTGAACTTTGCTTAGCCATATTTACCGGCTTAAAAAAATCTGATTTAGGCCTCGAAATAACCGGTTTATCTTTCAGAAACTTGTCTAAAATTCTATCAATTTCTTCGTCTCTCTTACTTTTAGATTTTTTAGAACCACTTTTGGATTGTTTGGCTTCTGATTCAATTTCGTTAAAACTTGCAAAATCTGCAGCTTGTTTTTGAAGCATCTCAATTGACAAATCAATAGCATCAGGTGCAATTACACTTTGTTTTTCTGATTCAACGCTGAAATAAAGCTCAAATTCTTTGGTAAAACTTTGTTCTGAGTAATTGAGCTTTTTGTAAACTACCGAGAGCAATTCATTTACCTCATATTTCTTGAGGCTTTCTAATACATCTGGTTGTTCTGTTTGAGTTATGGGAGTTGTTTGTTCTTCTATAACCTGTATACTGTTTTGAAAACTCCGTATAAACTCATTTTTATTAACCGTTGCCAATTCTAAAATCAAGTGCTCACGAAGTGCCATATGGGCTTTATCTGCTATTCTTTCAACAAAATCTGATTCTGCAATTAACAAGGGTTTGTTCTTTATAGGAACCGATTTTTGTGGCACAAAA
>CANHRW010000072.1 GCA_947462865.1 Bacteroidota bacterium
AGCAAAATTTGCATTATGGATCCGGTAGAAAAATACATTCCTAAACATAAAATTCGTGTGGTTACAGCAGCTAGCTTGTTTGATGGTCACGATGCTGCTATTAATATCATGCGCAGAATCATACAAGCAAGTGGCGCAGAAGTGATTCACCTAGGGCATGACAGAAGCGCCGAAGAAGTAGTCAACACAGCTATTCAGGAAGATGCAAATGCGATTGCCATGACCAGTTATCAGGGTGGGCATGTTGAATACTTCAAGTATATGTATGATTTGCTTAAAGAAAAAAACTGCGAGCACATACGTATTTTTGGTGGCGGCGGCGGCACCATCTTGCCAGAGGAAATAGCAGAATTGCACCAATATGGGATTTGTAGAATTTACCATCCAGATGACGGCCGTTCTATGGGTTTACAAGGCATGATCAACGACATGCTCTCTAAATGCGATTTTCAGACAGGAATTAACTTGAGCAACGAACCTGCATTACTCAAAGAAAAAAACTGGAAAGCTATAGCCAGTATGGTTTCGGCAGCAGAAAATAATCCTCAAGAATTTGAAAAATTATACAGTCAAATAACTCAAGAAGCTGCAGGTTCTAAAATCCCTGTTTTGGGTATTACGGGAACTGGAGGCGCTGGAAAATCTTCATTGGTTGATGAATTGGTTCGTAGATTTTTGTATGATTTTACAGACAAAACCATTGCCATTATTTCTGTTGATCCAAGTAAAAAGAAAACAGGTGGAGCTTTGTTAGGCGACCGTATACGCATGAATGCGATTAAAAATAATAGGGTTTACATGCGTTCGTTGGCAACTAGACAAAGCAATTTGGCGCTTTCAAAGCATGTTCAGGAAGCCGTTGATATTATGAAATACGCTGGTTTTGATTTGGTCATTTTAGAAACTTCTGGCATTGGACAAAGCGATACAGAAATTATGGATCATAGCAATGTAGCGTTGTATGTGATGACTCCAGAATACGGTGCAGCTACCCAATTAGAAAAAATTGACATGTTGGATTTTGCCGACATCATTGCTATCAATAAATTTGATAAAAAAGGGGCTTTAGATGCATTGAGAGATGTAAAAAAGCAATACCAACGCAACCACCAGTTGTTTGATGTAAACCCAGATTCAATGCCTGTATTTGGTACCATTGCCTCTCAGTTCAACGATCCAGGTATGAATACTTTGTACAAGGCTGTGATGGATAAATTGGTAGAAAAAACACAGGCTAATTTGCAATCTCAATTTGAAGTTACCAATGAGATGAGTGAAAAAGTGTTTATTATTCCACCTGCTAGAACTCGTTACCTATCTGAAATTTCTGAAAATAACAGGGGTTACGATGCTTGGGTTTTACAACAAGTTGCTATTGCCAATCAATTGCATGGTTTACATACCACTTTACAATTGGTTGAAAAAGGGAATTTAGAAGACAAAGACAGAGTCATTAAATCTTTGAAGTCTACTTATGAGCAATTGGAATTGGATTTAGATCCTAAGAATAAGAAAATTCTTGAGAACTGGGATCAAAAGAAAGCCATGTATACCAATGAATATTATGTATTCAAGGTTAGAGACAAGGAAATCAAAATAAAAACCCATTCAGCGTCATTGTCACATTTGGCAATACCTAAAGTGGCAGTTCCTAAATTTCAAGCTTGGGGCGATATTTTACAATGGGTATTACAAGAAAATTTCCCTGGAGAATTTCCTTATACCGCTGGAATTTATCCTTTTAAAAGAGAAGGAGAAGACCCTACCCGAATGTTTGCTGGAGAAGGTGGTCCGGAGAGAACCAATAAGCGTTTTCATTATGTAAGTTTAGGGATGCCTGCTGCTCGTTTGAGCACGGCTTTCGATTCGGTTACTTTGTACGGTAACGACCCCGATCACCGTCCGGATATTTATGGAAAAATTGGCAATTCTGGAGTGAGTATTTGGAACTTAGATGCAGCTAAAAAATTGTATTCGGGGTTCAATTTGGCGGATCCTAAAACCTCCGTTTCTATGACCATCAATGGGCCTGCTGCCATTATTTGTGCTTTTTTTATGAATGCGGCCATTGACCAACAATGCGAGTTGTACATAAAGAAACATGGCTTAGAAGAAACCGTCAACAAACAAATTGATGAGATTTATAAAGCCAAAGGCGTAAGCCGCCCAATTTATAACGATACTTTGCCTGCGGGCAATGATGGTTTGGGTTTAATGTTGCTTGGTGTAACTGGTGATATGGTATTACCACAGGAGGTTTATGCTCAAATTAAAGCAGAAACTTTAAAACAAGTTAGAGGAACTGTACAAGCCGATATTTTAAAAGAAGACCAAGCACAAAATACGTGTATTTTTAGCACAGAATTTTCACTGCGTGTAATGGGTGATGTACAGCAATATTTTATTCACAATGGGGTAAGAAATTTCTATTCAGTTTCTATCAGTGGTTACCACATTGCTGAAGCAGGTGCCAACCCTATCACACAGTTGGCGCTTACTTTGTCTAATGGTTTCACCTTTGTTGAATATTATTTGAGTAGGGGCATGAACATTGATGATTTTGCGCCTAACTTATCGTTCTTTTTCTCAAACGGCATTGACCCAGAGTATGCAGTCATTGGAAGAGTAGCCAGGAGAATTTGGGCAAAAGCAATGAAGCTCAAATACAAAGCCAATGAGCGCAGCCAAATGTTAAAATACCATATTCAAACATCTGGCCGTTCGTTGCATGCACAAGAAATCGATTTCAACGATATCAGAACTACCTTACAGGCTTTGTATGCCATTTACGACAATTGCAATTCATTGCATACCAATGCTTATGACGAAGCCATTACTACTCCAACCGAAGAATCGGTTAGAAGAGCTATGGCCATTCAGTTGATTATTAACAGAGAATTAGGCCTAACCAAAAACGAAAACCCATTACAAGGCGCCTTCATCATTGAAGAACTAACCGATTTAGTAGAAGAGGCCGTATTAACTGAGTTTGATAGAATTACCGAAAGGGGAGGGGTATTGGGCGCCATGGAAACCATGTATCAACGCACCAAAATTCAGGAAGAAAGTTTGTACTATGAAACCTTAAAACATACAGGCGAATTTCCAATTATAGGCGTCAATACATTCTTGTCAAGCAAAGGCTCTCCAACGGTTTTACCGAAAGAAGTCATTCGTTCAACAACTGAAGAAAAAGAATTCCAAATTCAATTGTTAAATGAAATGAAAAGAGGAAATGCCACAAAAGGTGAAGAGATGTTGAAAGTACTCCAATACAAAGCCATTCAAAATCAAAATATTTTTGAAGAGTTAATGGAAACGGTTAAATATTGCTCATTGGGGCAAATCACTAGTGCTTTGTTCGAAGTAGGAGGTCAGTACAGAAGAAATATGTAATTTTATTCTAGCCTATTTGCTTTTAGGCAGTAGGCTACAATCTACTTTTACTTCAACCTCTTCAGCTATTTTTGCCATCACCAATTTGGGTATTTGAATTTGATGGTCGATCAATTTTACTTTAAACACTGCTATGAGTTGTACCTCGTTGTCTCTTACCACAATTTTTCCATTGATGGTTCGGTCTTGCTCTACTCCATGTATGTTTAATTTGCCAGTTGCAGTTACAACATATTCTCCTGGTTTTGTCAAATCAAATGCTTCGTTGATTTTTCCTTTGAATGCACTTTGAGGATATTTTTCACTTTCAATGTATTTCTCATTGAAATGTTCTTGCATGAGCTTATTTGGGAAATTGAATTCTGTATTGGCAATCAGAAAAACCAAATCTCCTTTCGTATTTAAAATTGTTTTGACTTGTTTATTCGTGGCATCAATATTTTCCATTACTGTTTTTGAAAAGAAACTGACAATGCCACTTTGGGTAACATAAAGTTGGGCATTTGCAACCATTGATATCATTAACAATCCAGTAACAATTGTTAATTGTTTGAATATTTTATTTACCATGTTTTTTTAGATTTTTTGTTATCAAAAGAAAAAGTACGTGCAATGTTAAAGCCCAGTCTAATACCTGCATTGGTCCAATTGGTTTTGGTTTCTCTCACCATTTGTTGTTCCAACATGCCATCGCCATTGGTAAACATTAGTTGAAACACATGCCCACCAGTTTCAATGTCAAAGCCCATGCCTAAATAGTCAAAGGCTTTAGATCCATTGGCGGTTAATTGCTCTCTGGCCGTTAATCTTGGGTAGTATTCAATGTTAAAACGTACACTCCTAGATAACTTAAAACTACCTCCTAATCCCAATGCAAAGGTGCTGTTTTTATCAACTATTCTATCTACAATATTTTGGTGAACCAAAGTAGGTGCAATTTGTAAGCTCACATATTCATTCAGTTTTTTAGCAATGTTCAATTGATGAAAATAGGAGAGTCTTGATGTAAAGTAATTGTGTATACTTGGATCTTGCCACTCCATGGTATTAACCGAAATGTTTGCATAATAACCTAAGCTGATTGGCATGCATCCTTTGCCTTTTGATTGAGCCAATATTTTCCATTTGATGTTGCCATCATAGGTTTTACCTATACTACTTCTACCTAAACCAACTTGTATTTTATCGTTAATGCCATATTCTAAAGCAATGCGCATGTTTGCTTGGTCCATTCCCCAAAGGGTATAAGCCCCTCCATTAATATCTCCAAATCGGTGCAAAATAACCAGGTTCAAATGTTTGGTTGCAATGTGTTCAATACTCTGGCCGGTGATGATTCTTGTAGATTTAAAAGTTGCAAACACGGGAGCAGGTTTGCTCGGCCCCATTTCTTGTAACTCCTTCATTAAATCGTCTTGGGCAAACAAATTGAATGTTGTCAAAGTAACTATCAAGAATAAAAGTCTTTTCATTTTGCGACAATTAATTATTTAAAGCACCTGCAGCTAACCAAAGTTTAATTTTTTCTAATTCAGTATTTGTTAAACCACTTGGAGGCATGTTTTTTTGAACAATGACACGGTCATTAAATTTACCGTTGTCAACGATGAGTTTCAATTTTGAATAGTCTCCCAAAATTGGTGCAGTCACGTTGTGGCAATTCATACATTTGTTATTGATTAAAGGAGCTACAAAAGTTGAGTAGGAAGCAGCTGATGTATCTGTTTGGTTGTAGTTACTAGGGTATAATTCTTCTGCTTTGTCATAGTAACAGGCACTTACTAACAAACAAAAAATGACCCCCAATGCGGTATGTATTTTCATGTCAATTGATTTTTAAGCTTGGCAGGATTGTTCCATTGTGGCAACTGTTGCAACTTCCACCATTGAATGCTGATTGCATCGTTTTAACACTGTCGTCATAAACCAAAACAGGGAATAAGCCTGATTTGAAATTGATGATTTGGTTGGTGTAAAAATTGCCACTTAAATCGCTGGTTAACTTTTTAATGAGTTGACCAGTTCTGTTTTTTCCATCCCATAATTCTATGGTTGCATTGTTCAATACATTTCCGTTGGTATTGTATACGGTTCCAGCTATTGTCCACCATTCGCTACTCGCTTCATTGCCATTTACATTGTGACAGCTGCTACAGTTTTTACCAGCATTGTGTGAGCGCTCATCTGGTTTACTTTCTTCAACATCACTTTCTAGTTCTTCAACATGTGTGCAGGCTAAACAAAAAACAGTGAATAAAATAGATAATTTAAATTTAAACAGTTTCATTTAGAATCGTTTTTCAAAGTTTTAGTCATTAAAATTCACTTGCCTTAATGAAGTCAACAAGTTCCTTACAATCTGAGGTTCTGATTTGAGATTTATCACCTTCCCACCATGCTTTACCTTTGTATACAAAGGTTACTTGATCACTCATGTCAAATACACTTTTCATGTCATGTGAGTTGATCACTGTAGTGATGTTAAATTCTTGCGTAATTTCAGCAATCAGTTCGTCAATTAAACGAGATGTAATTGGGTCCAAGCCACTGTTAGGTTCATCACAAAACAAGTATTTTGGATTCAGGGCAATTGCTCTGGCTATACCCACTCTTTTTTTCATGCCACCGCTAATATTTGATGGAAAGAGTTGGTTGACATTTTCTAAGTTTACCCTTTTTAGGCAAAAATTTACCCGTTCTATTACTTCATCTTTTGACCAATTGGTAAACATTCTCATTGGGAAAGCAATATTGTCTTCAACTGATAAAGAATCAAACAAAGCGCCACCTTGAAACAACATGCCTATTTCTTGTCGGATTATTTTTTTTTCTTCGTAAGCTATATTTAAAAAATCTCGACCATCAAAATTGATATTCCCCGATTCAGGAACCAATAACCCAACCATGGTTTTCATGAGTACACTTTTACCTCCACCGCTTGCGCCAATTACAAAAGAGCATTTACCTTTTTCAAATTGAGCAGAAACATCAAATAGAACCTGTTTCCCATCAAAAGATTTATTGATATTTTTTAATTCGATCATTTGTAAAGCATGATTTGAGTGAGAATAAAATCAAAAAAGATGATGGCAATACAGCTTTGAACAACTGCACGCGTACTTGCCCATCCAACTTCCAAGGCCCCACCTTCTGTTTTGTATCCATGAACTGCAGAGATGGTTGTAATTAAGAATGAAAAAGTAAATGCTTTGGTAAGCGCATAAGTAATAGAGAAGCCGTCAAAATCCATTAATAAGCCCTGAATGTATCCACTTACAGATACAATTCCAGAAAAATTTACTGAAATGATTCCGCCCAAATTAGATAAGAACATAGAATAAATAACCAATGCAGGAATGGCAATAACACTGGCTGCCAATTTGGGTAAAACCACGTGTTTAGCAGAGTTTACACCCATGATTTCTAATGCATCTATTTGTTCACTTACTTTCATGGTTCCAATTTCAGAAGCAATATTGCCTCCAATTTTTCCGGCCATTACCAAAGCAGTTACAGTTGGCGAAAATTCCAAAATGTTAGAGTCACGAACAATTCTACCCAAAACATACATTGGGACCAAACTGCCTACTAATTGATAGCCAATCTGAATGGCGGCTACAGCGCCTATAAAAATGGAGATAATTGAGACAATGCCAAATGAATCATTGCCCATTTTGTATAAATCTCGGACAAACAATTCTCTGAACATTTTGAACTTTTCAGGTCTTCCTATGCTGAGTTTTAAAAACAACAAGTATTCCCCGAATGTATTTAGATATTTCATAGTGTATTACAAATAGCTATTGCCTCAAAAATAAATCAAAAGATTGCCTATTTACGAATATTTTATTGGTTCTAAATTAATTTAAAAAATAGGACTGTTTCAAATAACTTCGCATCTATAACAAATTATCCATGCAAAAAACTGGAACAATACTTGTAACTGGCTGTACCAAAGGGATTGGCTTGGCAATAGTTTATCAATTTGCGGCTAAAGGCTTCCATGTAATAGGCTGTTCTAGAAACCAAGATGCGTTAAACGACCTTCAAAACAGGCTTTCCATTCAGTTTCCCACCCAGCAATTTTATTTTCGTGCTTGCGATGTATCAGACCAACAAGAGGTATCTATTTTTGCATCAGCAGTATTGAGTAATTTCAGTCAAATAGATATACTCATTCACAATGCAGGGGTTTTTATGCCGGGAACAGTGCTTGGTGAGCCAGATGGTGCTTTTGAAACACAAATCAATACCAATTTAGCAAGTGCCTATTATTTAAGTAGAGCCATTGTGCCAATGATGGTTAAAAATAAAACGGGCCATGTATTTACCATTTGCTCAACGGCCAGTATCAAAGCCTATCCAAATGGGGGTTCTTATTGCATGAGTAAATTTGCATTGTATGGCATGACACAAGTTTTGCGTGAAGAATTAAAATCAACTGGTGTTAAAGTAACTGCAGTTTTACCAGGGCCAACCTATACGAATAGTTGGAATGGAACAGAATTGCCAATAAACAGATTTATGCCTGCTGATGATATCGCAAAAATGATTGTGGCAGCATCAGAACTTTCTGAATCATCAACTGTTGAAGAAATATTAATCCGTCCTCAATTAGGGGATATAGAATAACGTATGAATACATTTAGTCCAAGTTTAGTAAAATACCAACGCAGAAAAACAATTCAAGTAAAGATTGGAGACCTTCAGTTAGGCAGTGATTTTCCAATTAGGGTTCAAAGCATGACTACAACTGATACCATGGATACCAATGGCTCGGTTGCCCAGATTTTGAAATTAGTTGATGCAGGATGCGAATTGGTTCGATTGACTGCTCCGAGTATCAATGAAGCTAAAAATCTTGAAAAAATAAAGGCAGTATTAACCTCTAAAGGGGTTTATATTCCGCTTGTTGCTGACATTCATTTTACGCCCAATGCTGCAGAAATGGCGGCAAGAATTGTAGAAAAAGTGCGTATTAATCCAGGCAATTATGCCGATAAAAAACGTTTCGACATCATTGACTATACTGATGCTGAATACCAAGAAGAAATAGACAGAATCAGACAAAAATTTACACCTTTGATTCATATCTGTAAAGAATATGGTACAGCTTTGCGTATTGGAACCAACCATGGAAGTTTGAGTGACCGCATTATGAGCAGATATGGTGATACGCCGCATGGCATGGTTGAATCTGCTATGGAGTTCTTAAGAATTGCTAATGATGAAGGGTTTCATAATATTGTATTGAGTATGAAATCAAGCAATCCACAAGTAATGGTTCAGGCCTATCGCTTGCTGGTGAAAACCATGGACGAAAACAACTTTCATTATCCGTTACATTTGGGAGTAACTGAAGCAGGAGACGGCAATGATGGAAGAATTAAGTCTGCGCTAGGAATAGGTGCTTTGTTAGAAGATGGAATAGGTGACACCATCAGGGTTTCCTTGACTGAAGATCCGGAGTTTGAAATACCAGTTGCTAAAGACTTGGTGAGCAGGTATCAGACAAGGGCTGGTGCT
>CANHRW010000073.1 GCA_947462865.1 Bacteroidota bacterium
GTCAGGGCATGCATCTTTGTAATCTGGAACGCGGTCACCGTCTTTATCTGGGCAGCCATTTAAAGAGGAATCTCCTTTTACTGAAACACAGCTATCTGCCATATCTTTTACACCATCACCATCTTTATCTGGGCAGCCTTGCGTCTTAGCAGAACCCTTTATGTTTTTGCATTCATCAATATTGTCTGGTACCAAATCTTTGTCTGTATCAGGACATCCTTTGAATTTTCTTAAACCATATTCTTTTTTACATTTGTCTTTGCGGTTAGGAACGCCGTCGTTGTCTCTGTCAAATCTGTTGGCAATATTAATATTGATACCCATTCTGCCATTTAACATATTTGACTTGTGCCAATCTAAAATTCCTAAGGCATTGTCCGTTGCAACATAAGCAGTTAATGGCCCTAAATGTATTGCCACGGCTCCTCCAACATAAGCAGGTAAATCACGGGTCTTGTTGTACGTAGCTCTGAGGTCTAAAATTTTCCAAATGCGTTGTGTATAGCTTAAAGAACCACCAATGTAGAATTTGTCTTTATAAAATTCTCCTAGTCCAAGAAATCCAATAGCACCGCTATTGTATAACTGCCAGTTGAAACCGGCATATATTTTAGTGTTGAAAGCGGTGGTATAAGATTTTGAAGTTGCCTCTGGATTAAAAATTTTACCAACTGAATCGACAAGAATTTTAAACAAGGAATCCATTTTAGAAGGATCATCTGTTAATACACCTTCGTAAGTAAAAGTTCCTTTTTTGGCAAAGCTGTTGCCTTTGTACCAGGTCATTTGACCCAAATCGGTGACTGCTGCGTTCACACTAAAACGTTTGTTAAACTTGTAATTCAAGCCTAAATCAAATGATAAGCCTGATCCGGCTGCTTTTGAAAAAATATTGTTAATGTTAAAAAAATTTGAATTGAAATTGATATCAGGACTTACTCCTGGAATCGAATTTTTAACTTCTACAGCTTCTGAGGCCCCAATAAATTCGTAATCAGATGCAACACGCATGCTGATTGAAGAATTTTCACTGCTATCGGTTGTAATGGAAGTATTGTTTTTTAATACTTTAGCATGGTAAATGCCATAATGAAATTTAACCCTGGCTCCAATGCTCAATTTTTCTCCAATATCTCTGGCATAAGCAAAATTGAAATTATACGCACCAGAAGATTCAAAACTCATGTCATTTACAGAGATAGGTTTTCCAAAAGTCTGAGAAGCATTTGCATTGCCATAGTAAACTAAAGACAAAAGGTCTTTAGGTAAACCAGCACTCAAAAGAAAATTTGATTGAATGCCTACTGAAAAATAATTACGGCGAATTCTTAAACCCAAATACAATGGATTGTATTCAATATTAGATTCAATATTTCTAAAGTGAATGCTCTTGTCGGCAATCATTCTTTCTATGCCACGGTTACCAGTTTCATCATTTCTGAAAATATCATAGGGTGTAACACCTGGTGAGGTTAATTGGGTGTTAAAATCACCTATACTTAAGGTAAAACCTTGCCTTGGTGTAAGGGCAGGATTTAAATAAGAAGATTGCGCCACTGAACGCAAGTTGTAAAAAGACAAACTATTTTGTGACTGACCTTGTAAGATTGTCCAAGCCAAAACCAATGTAAGTATATATTTTTTCATCTGAGTATTTTAAAATTGATGGTATGAATAAGTGTCAGTTTTTAATTTTTGTATTTTAATTTCAACTTGGCACTTAAGCTAATTTGTGATTCATAATCAGAATATACTTTGACAACTTGGCTGCCGTTGTTATATGTACTTAAATGAAAATTTACAATCAATTGGGTAAGGTTTTTATCCTTCATGTTTTGCAATTGAGCCGATGTAAATTTTACAGCGCTTGATGCTATAGTATTTGTAACCGTTTTGCCATTGGCATCAGGAATGGCTGATGAGATAAATTGGTTTGTAACTACTGAATCTAATACAACACCGTTTTTGTCTGCAAAATACATGTTTAGATTGCCATCAAATGGAAATCCATTATTCATTTTTACCAACAATTCTACAAAATCCATATCGCTGATTTTAAAATTATCACCTAAGAAAAATTCGCCAATGGTTTTGTCGGGATTGACCTTAAAAAATGGGTTATCTGTTGTATCAGACAATTCAAAATTACTGGTTTGAAGGGCAAGCGGAACATCCATTTCAAAACCAACTTTAATGCTTGCACTCTTTTCAATAAAATTATCGTAAGATTTTGGAATGTCTTTGTTGAGTTCTGCAATCCCTGAAAATCCAATCTTGGTAGGAGGCAACGCCAATAAATCTACCAATTTGGTATTGGTTTTGTCGAAAAATTTTGTGCCACTTACAATGCCCTGTCCCAGAGATGTAGGATAAGGAATGACAAATGGTTTTGCATCCAATGCTTGCTCTATTCCTTTAGATGAGGTTCCCTTTACATCTAATGAAACAGTAATTGGAACACCCAAGGAGTTTTCTGTAAAAATTTTTAAGGTAGGATTGTCTAAGCGAATGCCTGAAATCAGGTCGTTCAGCATGTTTATTTCAATAGGGTCAGCATCGAAACTGATAGATCTGGTGCCTAAATAACCTTCTGCAGATTTGAATTCAAAATCAGAAAAAGTAAATGAGGCATTTACATAATCTGATGAATCAAATGTTTTTAACTGTCCAGATGAAACCAAGGTGGGTTCAACCATTACCGCCAATCTGTTAAAAGGTTTTGAAGGATCTTGGGTTAAATTCAAACGTACATTTGACAAGTCGATGGTTCCTTTTAGTTGTCCTGGATTAACGGCTACTTCAATGGGAGCAAACGCTACATTGTTTTTGGTTGCGCCTAAAAATCCAATTTTTAAATTGATTCTTTCCTGAATGGTAGAATTAAACTCATAATTGATAATGGCATTGCTAAAGGTAATGTATTGTATTTCTGAAGCGGCATCATCTGTTGGGATGTCAATGATCGTGGTATCAGCAGGAATGTTTGATACAGAAGGAAACACTATTTCACCACCTATTGCTTTTAAGTTTTTAATAGTTGCATTTATCTTTATATAATCGTCTAAATTGATACGAACCAAGTTGGGAGCACTTGTGTTTGTTTTAAATGTTGGTAAACTATAACCCAAGTTTTGGGTTAGGGTTATGTCTTTTAAATTGATGGAGTCTTTAGCAGATGTTCCAGGTGCAATATTTAGGTAATTGACTGTTCCAATAAGTGTTTGTACAGGAATGGTATTGTAAATGAGCATCGTAACTTCAGTTACTGTAACAGGTAATTTATTTTCAATTTCAATGACCAAATAGCCATTAGAAATTTTAGCAGTTGTAAAATTATTACTTGTACTAGGTAAACTAGCTACATTAGTATTTTGGTCGTTAATTGCAGGGAAAAAGGCATCATTGCCATCATTTGCTAACAAAAAAGCTTTAGAAGGTCCTGTAAAATTATCGGTCATTTCGCGCAGCGTCTTACTTCTAGAAGTACTTGCATCAGCAATGGCTTGTTCACCTACCTTAATAGAAGTTGAACTTGGAGCAATGGCAGGTATTTTAATGAATGTATCTATTGGTAAGCTTTTGAGATCAAGGTTTCTGTAAGCAAAATGAATCAAATTGCTGTCGTCATAATAAATAACAGAATCCGGCTTAATGAGGTCTTTTACCTTCAATTTTACAATGGCCAATGGTACACCTACTTCAGGGTTAATTTCAACATTTTGGAACTTGTCTAAGTTCATGTCTTTTTTACAAGCGCCAATTAAAACCAAGCAAGACACTATCAATAGGAATTTTTGTTTCATACAGTTTTTATTAGACCCATTCTTGGGTACGAATTGGTCAAAAGTACTTAAATTAGGCTTAAAACAAACATTAAAAATGTTGCAATTTTTAAGCAATCGCTCCTTGCATAAAAAAAGGCTCTTGCGAGCCTTCTTGTTATTTTAAAATTTCTCTAGAAATGACAATTCTCTGAACCTCACTGGTCCCCTCGTATATCTGAGTAATTTTTGCATCTCTCATTAAACGTTCTACATGGTACTCTTTTACATAACCATAGCCTCCATGAATTTGTACCGCTTCTGTAGTAACCCACATGGCTGTTTCTGATGCAAATACCTTTGCCATTGAGCTTACCAATGCATAATCTTGGTGCGTATCTTTTAAATAGGCAGCTTTTAAACAAAGTAAACGAGCGGCTTCAATTTGAGTGGCCATATCGGCCAATTTGAATTGAATGGCTTGGTGGTGCATAATTTCTTTACCAAATGCTTTACGCTCTTTTGAATATTTCAATGCCAATTCATAGGCGCCACTGGCAATACCTAATGCTTGAGCAGCAATGCCAATTCTTCCGCCAGCCAATACTTTCATGGCAAACTTAAAACCGAAACCATCTTCTCCAATTCTATTTTCTTTAGGAACTTTTACATCTTGAAACATGATACTGTGTGTATCACTTCCACGAATTCCCATTTTGTCTTCTTTTTTGCCAACAGTAACACCCGGGCTGTTTTTTTCAACAATAAATGCGTTGATACCTTTGTGTCCTTTTTCTACATCTGTTTGGGCAATAACCAAATAATATGTTGCTGAATTACCATTGGTGATCCAGTTTTTAGTACCATTCATGAGGTAATGGTCGCCCATATCAAAAGCAGTTGTTCTTTGTGAAGTGGCATCACTTCCAGCTTCTGGCTCAGACAATAAGAATGCGCCATGTACTTTTCCAGAGGCCATTGGAACCAAATATTTTTGTTTTTGTTCTTCTGAACCATATTCTTCTAAGCCCCAACAAACCAAAGAGTTGTTTACTGAAACAACAACTGAAGCAGAAGCATCTACTTTAGACAGTTCTTCCATAGCCAATACATAACTAATGGTATCCATACCGCTTCCGCCGTATTTTGGGTCAACCATCATGCCTAAAAAACCAAGTTCCCCTAGTTTTTTAATTTGTTCGTAAGGAAATTCCTGTTTGTCGTCACGTTCAATAACGCCGGGTAACAATTCTGTTTGAGCAAAATCTCTGGCTGCTTGCTGCACATTGATGTGCTCTTCTGATAAATCGAAATTCATACTTAATTATTTACGTTGCGAATATATTTATTTAATTACCCAATTTTGTGTCAAATTTGAGCAAAATTAGGCGAGTTTAATTTTCTGTTCTATGGCTGAAGTTGAAAATCCAGGTAAAAAGTCTATTGTAGCCACTGTTCCTCCTTTGGCTTTTACTACTTCGTAACCAACAATTTTTTCGGGCTGGTAATCGCTGCCTTTAATCAAAACATCGGGTTGAACCGCTTGTATCAGTGATAAAGGGGTTTCTTCATCAAATAATACAACTGCATCAACCATGGCCATACTGGCCATAATTTGTAAGCGTGAATCTTGGTCTTGAATAGGCCTGTGTGGCCCTTTTAGCTTACTTACAGATGCATCAGTATTCAATGCCACAATTAAACGGGTGCCATAGTCTGATGCTTTAGCTAAATAATCTACGTGTCCACGGTGAATTAAGTCGAAGCAGCCATTTGTAAACACAATTTTTTGACCTTCTTGCTGCCATTTTGCGAGCAATTCCAAGAGGCTTTCCTTGGTTTGAATTTTTCGAAGAATTTGTTGGTAATTATGCATGGCTATTTTTTCTTTTTTGAATCATCACTACAACTGAGGCTATCAAGCCAAGAATAATGAGTAGAATCATTTGTGAACCATGAACCAATGTAGCGTAAGCCAATCCGTCTTCTTTGGGAACACTGAACAAGAGTAAGGCTTGCGTTACAAAAAAATGGTATGTTCCCGCTCCTGCTCCAGGTGCTGGCAATACAACACCAATGGTACCAATTGCAAAAACAGTTAAACAATCAATAAAAGACAATGCTGAAGTGGCCTCTAGGGCAAACAAACAGAAATACATCATTAAAATGTAGCCTAACCAAATTGCAACAGACAATACAATAAATAAAATGGGTTTTTCTAGTTTAAAAATACTCAATACGCCTTCTTTGAAACCCTGTAAAAGGGTAGTAATTTTTTTAACAGTTGCTAAATTTGTGACATATTTCCATTTAAAAAATACAATTGCAAGGAGTAATAAAAACACAGCAATTAGTGTTATTTGAAGGGTCGATAAACCTTCATTTTGTTGCGGTAAATGAGATTGAATAAAATCCCAAATGACTTCAAATTGCATTAATAAAATTACACCAAGAATCAATATCAATATGAGCAAGTCTACTATGCGTTCAGTTACTACAGTTCCTAATGTTTTGTCAATTGGCAATTGGCTAGTTTGAAGCAGAGAGGCGCACCTCGAAACTTCCCCAGCACGAGGAATAAGGTAATTAAACATATAACCCACCAATACAGCCATAAAACTATTAGAATTGCTCACTTTGTAGCCAATAGCTTTGTACATTAAATTGGCTCTGTAGGCCCGAATCCAATGGCTAAGTACAGATAAACCTATTCCAAAGCCTAGCCAAGCTTTGTTGGCCTGAAGCATTTTTGAGACCTGGGTTTCCCAGTTGATGTCTTTAAAAACAAAAAACAAAAAAACGAATCCGGTAGCAAAGACCAAGACCAGTTTTAGCATATGCGCAACTGATTTACTCAAGCAGGCAATTGGTTATTATGATCTGGATAGATGGCAATTGGCTGGTAATTTTTGGCATCTTGCTGGTTAACTATACCATACGATATCACAATCACATGGTCGCCTACAGCCGCTTTTCTGGCAGCAGGCCCATTTAAGCAAATCATTCCTGATCCACGTTCACCTTTAATGATATAGGTTTCTATGCGTTCACCATTGTTTACATTCACAACCTGCACTTTTTCATATTCGAGAAGTTGAGCGGCATCCATTAGGTTTTCATCAATGGTAATGCTGCCTACGTAATGTAATTCGGTTTGGGTTACTTTAGCACGGTGAATTTTTGATTTCAGTATTTGAATCTGCATAAAATAGGTTTAGCCTATGGCTTTGGTTTTCGGTTGGCAAAGCTAATTGAAATTGTTAAAAGCCCAAAATTCGTTCCTTCATCACAGCCGATCGCTCCATGAACAGAATTGTCAAAAGTCTGTCATTTGCTCATTTGATGGGCACAAATCATTTTTTTGAATGCAAACGGAATCTTTCTTTGCGTCATCAAAAAACACCACATGAAAAAATTCATACTTTCTATTTTGTTGCTTCCAAATTTGGTTTCAGCTCAAATTAATCGAGACAGTGTGGCAACATTGCCAAGAACTGCATTGGATGTGTTTTACAACATGCACAATGGGCAAAAAGATACCGTGAGGGCTAATAATTGGCATTTGGCATTTGCTGTCAGAAAAGCACAATACCCATTGAATACATTGCAAGCCACAACCATCCGTATCAATGATGGACAGGATGTAGAAGTATACCAATCTGACAAAACAGTAAACGATTGGGCTAATTTTGATACAACAGGCTATACCAATTGGCCTAGCCCAATAAATGACGATAAAACATGGGATGTTGGGGCATTTAACCAATCTAGAAATATGCAAGACCCATTTGATTATGGTTGGGGAGCATACAGTATGAATTCAAAAGAAGTAGTTGGTAAAAATATTTGGTTGTTAACCAATACCAAAAAAAGTTTTATGAAGAAAATGTATGTCTCAAAAATTGTGTTTGATACACTCTGGTATTTTACCATATCTAATATAGATGGAACAGACAGCAATACTATTGAAATCAATAAACTTGCTTTTAAAGGGAAATTATTTGCATACTACGATGTGCTTAGCAATGCAGTAATTGATAGAGAGCCGAGTGCAGCTAATTGGAACTTATTGTTTACAAGGTATAAAACAGTAGTTACCATGATGGGTCAAACCATGCCTTATCCAGTTATGGGTGTTTTAATGAGCCCTAGTACCATGTGTGCGCGTGTTAAAAATGCGGATGTTGCCAATATGGAAATTGGAAAAAGTGCAGATAGTTCATTGTTTACCCACCAAATCAATACCATAGGTTGGGACTGGAAAACAGCTGGTGCTCCTGGATTTGCTCCTATAGTAGACAGTTTAGGCTTTTTCTTGCATGATAAGAACGTTCCAAATACCAATACCAGACTTATCTTTACGGAGTATTTTTCAAATGCCAATAGCCAATATTCAAAATTTAATTTGCATACGTATAAGTTATCAGCCACAGGCATAGCTGAGCAAATAAATAGAGCCACACAAATGAATGTTTTTCCAAATCCGATCAACGGAAATGCAGTATTAAATATAGAAATTTCTGATATGAACCCTGCTCAAATTAATATCACAACATTAGATGGGAAAACCATTTTTGAGCAAACTGTTTCTGGAACTAACCAAAGCATTCAATTACCGAGTTTACAAAATGGTATATACTTGGTAAATTGGGTAAGTCAAAACAAGAAAACGAGTAAGAAATTGGTTGTTTTTTAGTTTGACAACACAGCCTACATATTTTATTCGACTTGCCAGCATTGTCTTTTTGATACTGCTGGCAAGTGCTTTTAAAGTTAGTGCACAGCCCGATTCAAAATTTTACCAACTCAATGAAATGGTAGTAACTGGTCAGTTGGAAGAAAACTCGCTCAGCAAGTCGGTATACAAAGTTAAATTGATTGATGCCAAACAAATTAAACAACAAGGCGCATTTAACTTGCAGCAAGTTCTTGGAAA
>CANHRW010000074.1 GCA_947462865.1 Bacteroidota bacterium
ATCTCCACCTACTAAATCAACTTTATATTGGTTACAAGCCAGTCTAATTCCAGCATAAAGTTCCTCAACTGCTTCGAGCGAAAACCTATTAGACAATCCTACTGAAACTGTTACTTGCTTGGGTATACCGTTCATGGCATAAATATCGCTTAAGTTGGTAGTAATTGCTTTATAACCTAAATGTTTCAGCGGAAAATAGCTTAAGTCAAAGTGCACACCCTCCACTAACATGTCTGTAGATACTAAAGTAAATTTACCATTGCTTTGGTCTATAACAGCTGCATCGTCACCTACTCCTTTGATTGTATTTTGTTGAAGTAGGATGTCTTTTGTTAGGTGTTCAATTAACCCAAATTCTCCAATTGAGGACAGTTCTGTTCTTGATGCATTTTCAAACATAACACGAAGATAAGCATATATTTTTACTCCAAACCTGGCACATAATAAAAAAGGGCTGCGGCATGCCGCAGCCCTTTTAAAGGGAACAATAATCTATTACGGTCTCATCAGCGTTACACTACCTCTAATTGTTTTTTCATCTTGTGTTCTGAGTTTATATTTCAAAGTATAGAAATAGGTACCATCCGGACATTCGGTACCTGAATTGTTTACTTTACCATTCCAGGTTGTATTTGGATCTGTACTTTCAAACACCAATTCACCCCAACGGTTGTAAATTTTCAAGTCAAATACTTCATGTCCTTTAATTTCAACAACAAAATTGTTGTTGAATTCGTCATTATTTGGAGTGAATACATTCGGTATTTTAAAATCAATACTAACAAGAATATTGGAAATTCTCACACAAGCAGAGTCAACGCAGGCATCTGGGTCAGGCGTAAAAGCCCAAACGCAAACAGTAAATGTTTCTAAATCTAATGAATCAATTACAGTTCCTAAGTCCAATTCTCCCAAATTAAAATTAGGCGCATCATCTCCAATTACAGGTTCCTCTCTAAGAACACTGCCATCTTTGTCTCGAGTTACTTTCCAATAATACTTATCTGCCTCTGAGGTATCACATAAATTACTAATGTAATATTTAGGCAATTCAATCGTATCAGCTCTCAAATCAGCTTTAGACAATAAAGCACGAACAGTAACGGTATCTTTATTGTCACAAGATGGAACACCGGTTAAGAATCTGGTAGAATGCATCACAATATGATGTACCCCTTTTTCATTCAAGAAATAACTGAAAGTGGTATCCTTTGGTATATTGGTTTTAAACAAAGTATCTAAAACAGTGCTATAATCTGCATTGTAATTGTAAACCCTGAATTTGGTAATGGTATCAATATCTGAGCGGTTACTTACCACAAACGATTGACCCACACAAATAGCAGTATCAGGTGTAAACAAGCCTACTTTATACGGATTTTTTACAAAGATTCGGATTGGTTTCTCCGCACCACCTATGGTATCTGGCAGCACAATAGACGGACAAGTTGAGCTTGCCGGCGATGTATTGTCATAACCAATTGCTGTTATAAAATATTCACCTTCTTTGTTGTACACAAACGTAATGGTATCAGGATTGCTCAACGACAATTTAGGTGGCATTAAAGGAATGCCAGAGTTCAATAATGTTGACTTAGTTACGCTATAACTACCTGAATCATTAGGATAACTTAGAATTTTCAATGTAAATGGAACACAACCCAAGGTATCATTCAATAGTTTAATGCGCGGTCTAGGTCCAGCAATATAAATTTTCTGAACAAAGGTGTCTAAACATCCTTGTTCGGTTTCAA
The DNA here is from genome assembly GCA_947462865.1 of Bacteroidota bacterium. Taxonomy (GTDB): domain Bacteria; phylum Bacteroidota; class Bacteroidia; order UKL13-3; family UKL13-3; genus CAISCU01. The sequence continues at coordinate 1,755 of CANHRW010000074.1, forward strand.
TTACTTGCTGTACGGCATACCAGCCATTTTTACGGTAATTGTAGACTGGGTTAACTTCTATTGAACGATAAGCTTCTTTGCCATATCCATAATCTCCAAACCACCATCTTCTTTGAACAATATTGTCACAAGATGAGCCATTGGTTTGATAACACCAATCATCAACATAAGACTCATCATTGAATTTTACAGTATCACTACATAGGAATAAGCCTTTGCTGCTAAATTTAGCATTTGGTTTTACAATGGTTACAAACTGAGAGCAGGTATCCCAATAGCCCAAACTGTCTCTAGAAATCATTGAAATTTTGTACCTACCTGGAGATTTGTATATCCAAAACGGATTTTTACCATGTTTGTCTACTACGCCATCTGACTCAAAATCCCAATAAATACGCTCATAGTAATAGGTTTCCATCTTAGTACATACATTGGCGGTTGCCACCGTTGCAGAATTAATTCTGACTGGTGTTTTCACCCAATCAATAGGACAATCTTGGTCACTAGGCACCACAAAATAATTGGTTAAATCTGCAAACATTTTAATAGAGTCATTTGGGTAACCCCTCATAGCAAAACCATGGAAATCTACATCTACATATTCTGTAACACCCGGAGGCAATGGTCTAAATGGATTATAAGCCGGCAATGGCAAAGCAGTAAATGGTGGAATTGGCGGATTCACTGTTGCAGCATTTGAAGGGAATGGTCTCCAATAACGCAATGAGTCGGTGAAATTGATACGCTCACCTATACAGAAAGTAGTATCGTATTTACCAGTAACATCTGTAATCATAAAAGTATCTATGACACCTATTACAATTTGTCTTGAAGCAATGTTTTCACAACCAGTAATGGTTCGCATTACGTGGTCAATTCTAGTAATGGTATTGGTTCTTACTAAGTCGCCACCACCACCATCTACTTTCATTTCCCAAGAAGATTTTGTATAAGTATGCGGAACTGGCTCAATCAAGAATGCTGAATCAATTCTTATGTTAACTCTATTAATTTGTTGTGGAGCTAACCGGCGTTCCAAATCATCACAACGCCAAATCGAATCATACCTGGTACTATCTAAAACACGTACCCCAACTGGAATAGTTAATGTTGACATTACTGTCCAAGGAATTCTTTGTGAATCGAATTCAAACCTCACCCTACCTATTGGATAGGTATTTGCTTCATAAAATAAAGTATCGTAGACGCCTGGTTGCGTTTTTCTTTCTCTGTAAATAACTGTATCTACTGAATTGGTATAGAACGAGTCAACTGTTGTTGTTCCATCTCCCCAGTTCCAAATATCAGCTTGTACAAAGTCTTGTCTGAGTGTATTGGCATTGGCAAATATCTTATTGGTTTTAGAAGGATAAGAAGGATAGAAATTCTTTCCATGCAAATACGAAAATGGTTGTCTGTAACGAGGGTTTGCTACATAGCTAACATTACCCGTTGTTGGATCTGTATAAGGAAAGAATCTAGAAGTATCAAACCTTTCGTATGTAAAATTTGCATCAAGTGTAATAAAATGGAAGAAATTATGATACCAAACAGTATCAGATGTACATCCAGGGTTTGTAGCGGTAGCACTTGGATTGTCGTATCCATTACCTGTAATAATACCAACTGTAACAAAGCCTCTTGGGTCTCTTGGCATATTTGTGTAGGTTACAGGTGTATTGCCAGGAACATAATGCGTTACATTGACACTACCGTTTGGATCTTGCCATGCAGTCATTGGGTTCCAATTGGGTCCATTAAAGAATCCTGGCATTCTGTATCCACCAGGAGTTCTATTTGTTCCAGTCATTGGTGAATTACCAGCGAAATCAACAAACGCATCTAACATACAACGGGTGTTTTGTCCGTTCCACAATGTTACTGGGTCGTTTCTATCTGCAAATGAATCATAATTAATCAATAAAAATGTTCTTCTAGCACAAGTTGGTGCTAAACCTGGTGTTCCGCCTCCATTGTCAAAAACAAATGTTGGATCTCCTCCACCATCTGCTTTTAATCCTGGACATTCCAATCCTTTTTTACCTAAACCTAATGCATCAGGTTTCATAAGAGGCAATTGCTGTGTAGCTCTGCCTGCACAATCCCAATCATCTATGTATTGGTAGTCTTCTGGAACCATCACATAAGTACCTGTAGCATCGGTTTGAACAACCAAAGAATCAGGGCCTCTGTAAAAGAATTTATTATTGAATAAGTTTACACCTCTTTTATAAACCAATGTTTGCATTAAAATACCTTTGTGGTATTCAGGAATGGTGATTGAATCGCCAATTAAATCATAGCGCAACAAATTTTTCACCGGATCTGTAGATTGGTTATTAACCGAATCGTTCATATTCAAAACAACTGTATAACATTTAGATACAGACCTTCTAAAGAAATAATCATACAAGGTTAACGGTGGGTTGGTACCTGGAATGATGTCGCTACCTCTGTATCTCCTGGTAGTTCCATCAGGTAATTTATCTGTTGGAATTGGGTTAATAAAAGTAGTTGGCCTCAGTTTAGACCCTGCAGGAATGGTGTATTTCCAATAGCCTTTTAAATTGGCAAAAGGATCTGGTATTGCGGCATTAAGGGTAATTTCTCTATCTGGATTTATATCTGCTGGATACAAATTGGCCATTGTATCTGTTCTGGTTGCATAAGCCCCTTCAGAGAATACTTTTTTATTCCACAAGAATGTATCTCTTGGGTGAACCAACTTAACGCCATTAGGGTTTCCAGGGAAAGAATAGGTTACTTTTGATGGGTCTTTGGTCCAATTGGTGGTATCATAAGGTGGAAAATCGTGTCCAGATTTATACCATCTCAACACATTGTCCCAATTTTCAAAACCATGAATCGGCAAAGAATCAAATGAATATTTACAATTTAACCCCCCTGCATACACATTGCCATTGGCCCAGAACCTTGATTCTGTCCTGTTTCTTAGATCTTGAGCAGTTGTATAAGGCGGTCCATATGGAGTAGCTGTCTGACTTGGAACTGAAAAAGAGGTACAAGCCGGTGCAAAATCATCTCCAAAATCCCACTTCATGTACAAATCATTTGATTGGTACACAGTTGATGCATTGGGAAATTCCACAGGAAAATCAGGGCCACATTGGTTGGCTAAGTACTTTGGAATAATTGCAGGTGGTCTTCCTGATATGGCAACACTTGGCCCTAAAATATTTACCCCATACCCGTACAATTCTGAACGGAAATAAAAGGAGTCTTTTTTAGTAATGTCATCATTGAAGAATTTCCAATAACTCACAATACTGTCTACGTAATTGGTGCCACCTACCACACTTGGAATTTTGCGGTACATAGATATTGAGTCAGGCTGAGCCCTTCCAGGAAAAGGAGCAAAAATATAGCCATTAATGGTATTTAGCCTTGGATTATTCACTGGTGCACCTGGCGGATTATTTGCATCAGTGTAATTTTTCACATCGTTTATGGTATCAATACGTGACCAAAAATTAATAACTTTTGCTGGTTTTCCCGGACATGCAACAGACAATTGAGGGAAGTAATGCCCAATACTTTGGTATTTATAGCAAGGTGTAACATCGTCTTCAATGATATCAGAACCAGGTGGGTTTGCATTTGGATCATTGAATCTCCAAATGATTTTGTTTGAAGAAGAAAAAACTCCTTGCAAAGGATACATATTGTACAAACAAACGCTTGCATTGTTTCTGTTCATAAAACATACCGAGTCAGCCAATGAATCATTTTGATTGGTTCTTCTACTTCTGATGTCAAATTGCAAGAGAATATTTTCTGGCAATTGGTCACCACTTAAATTAAAATCATATACATCTTCACAATTAAAAAATTTGTGTTTTACATATAATTTAGGGGCAAATACACCACCTTTGATATAAGCATACTTAAAAGAACCCCAATAATTCTGAAAATCTGATGGTGTTGGTGGTTTAGAAGATTCGTAAGTATTACCATCTCCAAAATCCCATTTAAACCAACCTACACTTCCTCTTAACAATTGGGTTTGATTGGTAAAAATATAATCTGAAGTATCGCACTTAGGCACTCCAGACAATACAAATTTCGGATTGATATTTGGGGCAACGAATATTTCTTTAGTGAAGGTATTTGAACATCCCAATGAATCTGTAACCCTTAATGTAACAGAATTCAAACGACCTCCAATAGGATAAACATGTGTAATTTCATTCAAGCCAGGGGTAGGCATATTTGTTTCTGTTCCATCACCCCACACCCAATAACGTTTTTGGATAGATGTTGAAGGTGCAGCTCCTTGAGAAGAATTGTCTCTAAACACGTAGGAATTGTTTTTGAAACATTGAGAATCTAAGCTAGACAATACCCAATTTGCAACTGGTCTTGAATAAACCGTTTGATTGAAACTAGTATTTAAATTATTTCCGTTATTTAACTTTGCCGTTACTTGCACCAAATAATTCCCAGGCGCATTGTAATTGTGTATGTAATAGTTAGAAACTGGTGTGCCAGAATTCAATGAAATTTTGGTTCCATCGCCCATGTCAATTTCATAACTGACAACATCAGCAGGGTTGGCACCCGTTAAATTAATTGTCAATTCTAAGGTACCTTTTACCCCATTGTGACAGACCACCTTTGGCAAAGGAATTACCGATACACTTTGCGCAAAAGAAATACTTGTCAACAGCGAAAAAAACAGTAGAACTGTTAGGTGCTTGAGTAATTTCTGTATCATATTCGAGTTACTTATTTTGTTTAAATTCAATTTTGCTAACATACGGCTATTCTGTTTATTTTTCAAATTTTAGCGATTTAGGTATATATATCCTGCTGCCATACTCGGCTTAGGCTGTTCTTTAAATTGATATTCAAGAATATATCTGTAAGAACCGTTTTCAACTGGCATGCCACTTTCTTGTTGGGTTCCTTTCCAATGATTGCTTGGTTTATCTGTTTCAAACAACAAGGTTCCATTGGGATGATACACGCGAAGCCTAAAAAACAGGGTGTTTGCTAAATTAATTTCAAACTCATCATTGATTCCATCTGAATTGGGTGAAAATGCATTGGGAATCACCAATGGTTCTATACTTCTATTTTCTGTAATTTGCTCTGTTCCATTCCAATTATTTTTGGTTTCAACTGGCTCTGCAACTGCGAATTCTTTGTCGGCTGTTTCTTGATTTTTAAAAACTGGTTGAACAATCTTTTGTTCTAAAATAGGTTCAATATTATTGCCACTTTCTGTCTGAAATTGAGGAGTTTGAACCGGTTCAGTTGGCCTACACTTGGTAATAGATTTAGGCTTTTCAACTGAAGAAATTAACTTTTTAGGTGGTAAAGACGGTGTTGATTCGGGTAGCTTCTCTGTTTCAACTACACCCATATTTGAAGGGGTCGAAACAATAGCCTGGATAGGAGCCTCTTGTTTATTTTGAAGCATGTAATATACGGCCAAAGCTGGCACAGTTAAACTCACTAAAATGATTGCTTTAATACCAAATCCTAAATTCTTAACAACAAAAGCACCTTTTGAAACAACTCCTGCAGGTTGAGGAACCGATAATTTCGATTTAATTATAGGATACAAGTTAACAGGCACCTCAGGTTTGAAATTCTCGAGCTGTTCCTTAAGCAAACTATCTAACGGATGTTTAGTTGTTTCCATGGTTATATGTTTGCATTGACTGCCAAATGCTTTTAAATTGTTGACGGGCTCTGGCCAATTGTGATTTGGAAGTACCTTCACTGATACCAAGCAACTCTGCTATTTCTGCATGAGAGTAACCCTCAACAGCGTATAAATTTAAAATTGTTTTGTACCCCAATGCCATTTTATTCATTATTTGAAGGATTTCTTTTTGGCCTATAGTTGCCATTGAAAAATCTTCGTTTCCTATTTCTTCTATTGTCTCTATTCCAGTTAAGTTCATATGAAGCTTATTAGAACGGTAATGTTCTAGGGCCGTTCTTATAAAAACTTGTCTCAACCAACCTTCCAACTTCCCTTTCGCTTCAAATTGACCTAATTTTTCAAATACCTTTAAAAAACCTTCCTGCAATACATCTTGCGCATCCTCAACTTGACTGCAATACCTTAAACAAATTCCATACATCGCACTCGAAAAATATTGATAAAAAGCTTCTTGTGCCTTTGGATCTTTATTGATACATGCTTTCAGAATTTTTTCGTCAATTGATTTGCTCACTTTGTTTGCTTACTGTATTGATGCAAATAAAAGCTTAAAGGTTGCACGAGGACATTATTTTTTAAAAAAATAAATCTGAGTGTACATTACGTTCATATTTATACTAAATTTTGTACATTGGTTCAATGTTTTTAAGAGTTTTTTGTCTGCTTTTGTTGTTTGTAATTGAAAAAACTACAGCAACTACTTATTCAACAAATATCCCAAATACAGGATTAGAATTTGTTGAAAACAAAGGGCAGTGGGATCAATCTATCTTATACCGAGTCCGAAATGCAGAAACTGATGTTCACATAGGTGCAAATTTTATTCAATATTATTTTTTTGACAGGAACTTTGGATTTGCAAAAAAACACCCCGAAAGAAATGTACAATCTACTGCACATACGAAAGTAGACATGCATGGCATTCGCATGTTATTTAAAGGTGCAAAAGACAACTGTAAAAAAAGTCACAAAGCTTTGCCTCATTACTATAATTTTTTTAAAGGCAAAAATCCGCGCTATTGGGCAAATGGAGTTGCTGCTACACAAGACATTCAACTTCAAGAAATTTATCCCAAAATTGATTTACAAATTCAGAGCAGTAATCAGGGTCTCAAATACACTTTTGTTTGTGCACCACATGCAGCCGTTGAATCTATCAATATGCAAATTGAAGGAGCAAACGTCTTACAGCTCGAATATGGCGACCTCAGAATCAAACATTCGCTTGGAGAAATGCTTGAAAGAAAA